>NZ_AKZL01000150.1:0-4817 GCF_000282755.1 Shewanella sp. POL2 | reverse complement strand
GATAGGCAAATAAAAACGGGAACATTATCAATGTTCCCGTTTTTATTTAGTCGCCTTCAACTTGAAGGCGACTCATATTGAAAGGTTAGTACTGCACAACAGTCGCAACGTTCATATCACCATTTTGGGTTACGCTGATGCTGTTGTTGTTACCCGCTTGTGAGCCTAATACTAAGTTGTCATTACCTGTTTGGGAGATCATTAGGCTGTTGTTGTCACCACTCACGCCAAATGAGTTGGCAGCAAATGAACTACCGCTATCACCACCGACCCAGTTGCCGTTACCCGCTTGAGTGATTTCTGCTGAGTTTTCATCACCTTCGATGATTAAATCGATAAGGTTCAGATCGCCACGGTGTTGCAGTGCAGTTACATCGGCGTTGTTACCTGTTACGCTAACGATGGTCTCGTTTTGATCACCATCTTGCTCAACATCCACTTCGTTGTCGCTACCCACGGCATCCACATAAGCGAAGTTCGCATCACCTTCTTGGCTGATTTCGATGCTGTTGTCTTCACCTGTTGCGAAGGCAACCAGCTCGTTGTTATCACCTTTAGAGGATAAGTCGAAGTCGTTGTCAGTACCGTAAGCGCCAAAGGTTGCGAAGTTAGCATCACCACGTTGTTTTAAGTCAACGTCGTTGCTATCGCCCCATACTTGGAACTCTGCACCGTTGCTGTCGCCTTTTTGCTTGATGGCAATATCATTATCATCACCTTGAATATCAGCAACTAAAGAATCACCAACTGTGTTGCTATCACCATCTTGAGCGATGTCGATAGTGTTATCATCACCCGTAGTCATAGAGAGGTAAGCAATGTTATTGCTGCCTTCTTGCTTCATGCTGATATCGTTTTCGCTACCGGCTAAGGCGTAAACAAAGCCAGTGTGGTTATCACCTTTTTGGTAGATATCAACACTGTTGTCGTTACCAGCGATGCCTTTGGCTGCACCAAAGTTATTGTTACCAATTTGTTCAACTGATACGTCGTTGTTGTTACCCACGTTGGCAGTCAGATCGAGTGCAATTAGACCCGCTTGGTTGCTGTTACCGTATTGTTTGATATCACCGTCGTTGTTGTCGCCTTGAACACGGAATACGGCAAGGTTTTCATCACCTTCTTGCTCAACAAATGCACTGTTTTCTGTGCCAGTGATTTCAACATAGCTTTCGTTCAGCTCACCTAATTGGCTAACTGAAACAAGGTTGTCGTTGCCCACGACATCGTTGCTGCTTTGGTTGAAGAAGCCGTCTTGAGTCACTTCAACTTCGTTATTATTGCCTTCCACATCAACAGAGGCTACGTGCCAATCTGTTTGTTGGCTAACAGTCACTTTGTTAGCATCGCCAGTTGAGTTGACTCGTGCTTCATGCCACACACCGTCTTGTAATACGGTGGCAACTTGGTCGTTACCCGTTTGGGTTACTGCTGCTGCGTTAATGACACCAGTTTGAGCGACTAAGGTATCTTGACCTTGGCCTGTTTGCTCAACGCTGATTTCGTTGACTGTGCTTGCTGCTAGCGCATTACCACTTAATCCCGCAGTAATGGCTAATGCAATCAATGACATTTTTGCTTGTGATTTCATGTGACTCTCCCTGTTTAATACTGAGTTATTGAGATTGCGGCACCGTCCGCAATCTGTTGAATCGAAAAATTGCCGCTTCCTAGCTGGTTCAATTGCACCAGGTTGTCATTACCAATCTGGGTAATCGAAGCCATATTTTTAGTGCCGACTTGTCGTAGTTGGACTTCATTATTGGTTCCAATCTGTGTCACAAGCGATACGTTATCGTTACCCGCTTGCGTCACATAGGCGCTGTTATCGTTCCCTGATTGAAACACGATCCCTTGGTTTGCCGTGCCTTGCTGCACTAGGTCGATAAGATTATCGCGCCCTGAACGCTCAATTAGCGCCTGCAGTGTGACGGGCAATTCACTGACATCTGCCGCATGGGATGATGTCAGGCAACTACATATCAAGAGCAGCAGTACCAAAAAGCGTGTTAATGGATTTGGCACAAGTGACTCCTTGCATGTATTGGTGTTTTGGTCAGAGCACAGACTCCTTCCAACTCAGGCATCAAGGTACGAGCCATAGTGCTTAGAGACAATTGGCCAAAAGGGTATTTATTTTTGAGGTGTAATTTAAATGCTAACCAGATTAACTTTTGTTAATTCCATTAATATCTTGTTTTTTGTCGATAAAACCCTGCGTTTAGGCGGTATTTACCTCACCGAGTTGGTCTAGTAGTTAAGTTGTATTTAGCGTGCAGCGTCTTTTTTAAATTGAAACATTATGGCAACAATTTGCAGGCAAACATGCTGGAAATTCGTCGTTTTTATCCATTTCACTTTGAATGGTGGCTGCGTAATTGCCGTTCCAGAATTTCAACGTAAAGGACTATAGGAAGCTTAAGTATGTCAATAAAACTCTCACCATTGGCGTTAGCAATTGCAGGGGCGATGACGTTGTCAGCGGTGCCTGCAATGGCAAAAGATGCACCAGTCTATGAAAAAGACGCCATCCTTGTGGTGTACAAAGATAATGTGACTAAAGCCGAACGTGCAGCAGCACAGCGTTTAGTTCGCGGCACCTTAACCGATGCAAATGCTGATGGCGTAGACGATAAATTCCAGCATTTACTCAATGGTAAACTTACCCGTTTAGCCCTGCGTAAAGGCGCTAATATTGAAGATGCGATTAAGGTGATTAGTCGTCATCCAGCGGTAAAATATGCAGAACCCAACTACATTCTTAAGGCGATAGGTACGCCCGATGATCCAAGCTTTGCTAGCCTGTGGGGCATGAACAACACTGGCCAAAATGGCGGTAGTGCCGATGCAGATATCGACGCGCCAGAGGCTTGGGAAATAACCACGGGTAGCTCGGATGTGGTGATTGGGGTTATCGATACTGGGGTTGATTACAATCACCCAGATTTGCAAGCCAACATGTGGGTTAACGCTGGCGAAATTCCAGGTAATGGTATCGATGACGATGGTAACGGCGTGATCGATGATATTCACGGTTACAGTGCGGTAAATGATAACGGTAACCCAATGGATGGTAATGGTCACGGTACTCACGTATCTGGCACTATTGGTGCTAAAGGCAACAATGGTGTGGGTGTCGTTGGGGTGAACTGGGACGTTAAAATTGCCGCCTGTCAGTTCCTTGATGCCGATGGTTATGGTTCTACAGCTGGCGCTATTGCATGTTTAGATTACTTTACGGATCTGAAGGTTAACCATGGCGTGGATATCAAAGCCACCAACAACTCTTGGGGCGGCGGTAGCTTTAGCCAAGCCTTAAAAGATGCGATTGAAGCGGGTGGTGAAGCAGGCATTTTATTCGTTGCAGCAGCGGGTAACGACGCGGTCGATAACGATGCGAGCCCACATTATCCCTCAAGCTACGATTCTGACGTTGTCCTCTCGATTGCAAGTACGGATCGTAATGACCGTATGTCAGACTTCTCACAATGGGGTTTAACTAGCGTCGATATGGGAGCACCAGGCTCCGCGATTCTCTCTACTGTTCCAGGTGGTGGTTACGCGACGTATTCTGGTACCTCTATGGCTACTCCACATGTCACGGGCGCCGCAGCTCTGGTGTGGTCATTAAATCCAGATCTCTCACCAGTAGAAATGAAATCCTTACTGATGGCATCAGGTGATGCTAATGCAGATTTAACGGGTAAAACCGTGGCTGGTACTCGCCTCAATGTGGCTAACGCACTCGAGCAGGCTAACCCATCTCCTAGCTACAAGTTTACCGTATCGCCAGTATCACAATCTGTCGAAGCGGGTAGCACTGCAAGCTATAACTTTAGTGTTGGTAGCGTTGCAGGATGGGAAGGCGATGTAGCTCTTTCTGTCTCGGTTTCTCCAGCGCTAGAAGGTGTGTCCTTATCAGCCTCAACTGTTTCAGCTGGTGGTTCATTTACCTTAGATGTTGCGACAACGGCGCAAACAGCTTGGGGTGATTACAGCATTACAGTAACAGGTACCGATGGCACTATTGAAAAGGCTAAAGTCGTTTCACTGAATGTGTTCCCTCAAGGATTAAATGACTTTACCTATGGCAATGAGAATGCTGTTGCTATCCCTGATAACAATGCTAGTGGTATTGTGAGCACGATTGAAGTTACTGATGATGTGCAGATTTTTGGCGTGACCGCCGATGTCAATATCAGCCACACTTGGATTGGTGACTTACGCGTTGTGTTAACTTCTCCAGCAGGTACTGAAGTGGTTCTACATAACCGTGATGGCGGCAGCGCTGACAACATTGTTAAGAGCTGGGACTTAAGCGCGTTTGATGGTGAAAACGCACGGGGTACTTGGTCATTATCAGTAGATGACAATGCAGCGGCTGACACTGGTACTCTTAATAACTGGGGCTTAGTGATCAGCGGCTTAGGCGAAGCATCTCCAGCGGCACCAGTGGCGGGCTTCGAGTATGCAGTTGAAGGTTTAAGTGTCGCCTTTACTAACACTAGTACCGATGCGAACGATGATATCGTGAGCTACAGCTGGGATTTTGGTGATGGTTCAACTTCAACTGAAATGAACCCTAGCCATGTATTTGCTGCGGCAGGTACTTACACTGTGGCCCTCACTGTGACTGACTCAATGGAACACAGCAATACTGTGACCATGGAAGTTCAAGTTTATGAGCATAGTATCAACGCATCCGTCACTCGCGCATTGGTATCACGCCGTGGTAGCGCTATGGTAGATATTGAATGGGATAGTGCATTAGGCGAAAGTGTTGCTCTATACCGTGACGGTCAGTTAGTGGTGACAAC
>NZ_AKZL01000149.1:0-5052 GCF_000282755.1 Shewanella sp. POL2 | reverse complement strand
AAGCTTAAGAATTGGCGGGCATAGGCAGAAAGAGACTCAACGTAACGTCGTTGGCCTTCGGCATATAAAGTATCAAATGCTAGGGAAGATTTGCCTGATCCCGATAACCCTGTGATAACGATTAACTTATCCCTTGGGATAGTCAGGTTGATATTTTTGAGATTGTGGGTTCGTGCACCGCGTATTTCAATCTTATCCATCTATCGCTCAAGTCTTATGCTTAAAAAAATGAGCCTAAGTATCGCACAGTTCGGCGGCTGAGTTTAGTCGATTCTGTGATCTCTATTCTGGGTTGGCGGTAAGCCAATGCTTGGCCGTGGGCGATATAATCGTGATGAACCTAGCGAATTAACTAAGATTAATCCAAGTATGAGGGCAAGCCTAAGCTTATCTCTGTAAGTATCAAGTTAACTATTTGTAGCGAATCGACTTTTAGATAAGCCTTTAAAATAAAGACCTAAGGCCGTAACTGTGCCTTTTAAACGGCGTCGCGATGGGGCTGGACAACCCGTTAACTACGAGTGCTTAGGACGGTTTTTCCTTTTGAGCAAATGCTTTGTGGTGTGCTAACATGCGCCCCCTAAAAGACTTCAATCCAAGGCAAAATCATGGGTAACAACGGACTTTCAGGAACCGAGACAAGAGTCGCGTTTTCTTTAGCCAGTGTATTTGGTTTACGCATGATGGGCTTGTTTATGATCATGCCCGTCTTTGCACTTTATGGTCGGCATTTAGAAGGTTTTTCACCCCTTTGGGTGGGCATTGCCATCGGTGCTTATGGCTTAACTCAGGCCATTTTACAGATCCCTATGGGGATTTTATCAGACAAATATGGCCGTAAACCTGTCATTCTTGCAGGCTTAGTGGTGTTTGCCATCGGCAGTTTAATTGCCGCCAATGCTGAGACTATCTATGGCGTGGTGTTTGGCCGTGCTGTACAAGGAATGGGCGCGATTGCGGCCGCTGTGCTGGCGCTCGCGGCCGACTTAACACGGGATGAGCAACGTACCAAGGTTATGGCGATTATTGGTATGTGTATCGGTGGCTCGTTTGCACTGTCGTTACTGGTTGGCCCGATTGTGGCGCAGCATTTAGGCTTATCAGGGTTATTCTTTTTAACTGCTGGGCTTGCGGTGTTAGGCATGTTGATTGTGCAGTTATTGGTGCCCAATCCCATTTCCCACGCACCTAAGGGCGATACCTTAGCGGCGCCCGCGAAGCTTAAGCGCATGTTGACCGATCCGCAGCTGTTTAGGCTCGATGCGGGGATCTTTATTCTGCACTTAGTGTTAACCGCCGTGTTTGTCGCCTTGCCACTCGACTTAGTCGATGCGGGCCTGGTGAAAGAAAAACATTGGATGCTGTATTTCCCTGCTTTTGTGGGCGCATTCTTCTTGATGGTGCCGTTAATCATCATCGGGGTGAAGCGCAAGAATACTAAGGCGATGTTCCAAATTGCTTTAGTGATCATGATGTTTGCCCTTGCCGCCATGGCGATTTTTGCCAGCAACCTCTGGGTATTGAGCGTGGCCGTGCTGCTGTTTTTTACTGGCTTTAACTACCTTGAGGCGTCGCTGCCGAGTTTGATTGCGAAATTCTGCCCCGTGGGTGAAAAAGGCTCGGCGATGGGTGTTTATTCGACCAGCCAATTCTTCGGGGCCTTTTGTGGCGGTATGCTCGGTGGTGGTGCGTACCAATTAGTCGGTGCCGTGGGCGTGTTTATTGTGGCGCTGGTATTGATGGGCATTTGGTTATTGCTCACCTTAGGAATGGAAAATCCTGTACTGCTTAAGAGTTACACCTTAGAGGCTGCCGTTAAAGACAAAACCCAAGCCCGTGATATGGCGGCGCAACTGTCACAATTAATGGGTGTGGTTGAAGCGATTGTGGTGCTAGACGAGAAAGTCGCTTATCTCAAAGTTGACGAGCATTTCGATTTAAGAGAAGCCCGAGCTGTGTTAGGCTCTGCTCAATAATATGTGTTATTGCCGCGAATACTTAGGGATGCGGATTTTCCCTTGCGGCAACAATTATAAACAACATACTGAATTAACAGATTATTTAAAGAATCGCAGGAGATTTCAATGGCCAGTCGTGGTGTTAACAAGGTAATTTTGGTTGGCAATTTGGGACAAGATCCAGAAGTGCGTTATATGCCAAACGGTAACGCAGTCGCAAACATCACCGTTGCGACCAGCGAATCGTGGAAAGACCAACAAGGTCAACAGCAAGAACGTACTGAATGGCACCGTGTGGTTCTGTTTGGCAAGTTGGCTGAAATTACGGGTGAGTACCTGCGTAAAGGTTCACAGGTTTACCTCGAAGGTAAATTGCAAACGCGTAAGTGGAAAGACCAAAGCGGTCAAGATCGTTACAGTACTGAAGTGGTTATCGACCAAAGCGGTAGCATGCAAATGTTAGGCGGCCGCAATCAAGGCCAAAGTCAAGGTCAAGGCCAAGGTGCCCCAATGGGTGGTATGCCACAAAACGGCGGTTACCAATCAGCCCCACAACAAGCTGCTCCTGCGCAAAATCAATACGCGCCAGCACCGCAAGCGGCTCCGGCTTACCAAGCACCAGCGCCACAACCTCAATCTGGCTACAATCAGCAGCCAGCTCAGCAAAGCTATGGTCAGCAACAGGCGCAGCCTCACGCTCAGCCACAGCAGGGCGGTTATGCGCCTAAGCCTGCAGCTCCTGCGTATCAAGCGCCAGCTGCTCCTGCGCAGCGTCCAGCGCCACAGCCACAACAAAACTTCACTCCAGATTTGGATGATGGTTGGGACGACGATATCCCGTTCTAATTTTCCAACTTTTACAGTGGAAACATAGTTTTTTAAAAGCCCAGCAATATTTTGCAGGGCTTTTTTTTTATATGTGGCTTATCTTTCCTTTGAATAATTTTATTTGCTTAATTGTTAACAGTTGTTGCGGTTTAGGGTAGATTGTTTTGAGTCCGCTAAAGGGCTTGAACTTTTGAAAATAAATTAACGTTATGACGACTACTAAAAGAAAGGAATTCTTCCATGGAAGATGTAATAAGTCAGGAAAATAATCCATTAAAGAGCGATGAAAAACAAATAACAGTAGATAGCAATATTCACAGAGTACCACTGTTTCATGTTTCACTTGCTAAATTTTTTATTATGTTTTTTGCTACCTTTGGTCTATATCAAATATACTGGTTTTATAAGCAATGGCAGGCATTAAAAGAGTATTATGATTTAGATGCATGGCCAATTGCTCGATGCATTTTTACGGTATTTTTTACACACTCTTTGTTTGTTTATGTTAATGAATATATTAAAGAAGATAATAGAAGTTATCGTTGGAATCATTCTGCTTTGGCGACAGTTTACGTTTTACTTGTCGTAGTCTCTAGTGTTCTCAATCAAATTGAGACTTTACCGACATCTTTGATTTTAATTTCTATTGTTATACCTTTAGCCGTTTTGTATCCATTGTATGAAGCTCAAAAAGCAATTAACTTTGCGCTTGAACCTTTAGACTACGAGGATAATTCAAGTTTAACTTGGTTGAATTGGGTTTGGATTGTTCTTTTTGGTTTTTATTGGGCTATGGTTATCTATGCATTAACTGTGTTAATCAGACTAGCTTAATTTAGAATAGAACAGGCTTTAATTAAGCCTGTTCTGAATTAACAATATGCGATAGAGGAATATCTTTTTATAAAGTTAACAACGAGTTTTCCCTCATATACTTTCAATTTCTAATGTCGTTTTCTCTATTAATGCATGTTTTTTGATATTTTAAGTACGCTGTAAGGTATTGATTTTGTGACTTAAAGCGTTTTTGTGGTTATAGTAAAAAGTCAATTTATCAGTATTGAGGTAAGCATTTTCTCCGGTTAATGAATCGAATGTTGGAGAGAAAGTGAATTTTTATGAGCAATTTCAAGAAAATCCAGTTTAAACGCCTATGGCTATGGCTATGGCTATGGCTGTTCCTTATCACCATGGCTTTACCATTAAGTGCGGTTGAAGCGCCTCTGTGGCCTGAGTCGGCCAACCTGCCCTTAAGCGAACGAGTGCACAGTGGCACGCTTGCTAATGGGATGCACTACCTGTTAGTGAACAACAAAACCCCAGAGCAAGCCGTGATTGTCCGTATGCGGGTGGATGTGGGCTCGGTGATGGAAACGGATGCCGAGCAGGGTCTGGTGCATTTTTTAGAGCATATGGCGTTTAATGGATCTACGGGACTCGCGGCGGGGGAGATGATCCCTACCTTACAACGCATAGGTTTAAGTTTTGGGGCTGATACCAATGCGGTGACTGAATTTCAGCAAACGGTTTATCAGTTTAATTTACCGAGCAATAGCCAAGATAAAGTTGATACCGCCTTGTTTTTAATGCGCGAAATCGCCAGTAATCTGTTGCTTGACCCCGCGCTAATCGAGCGCGAAAAAGCGGTGGTCTTGTCTGAACTGCGTGAACGCAGTAGTGCCGATTTAGAAAACTATCGCCACCAGTTAGCCTTTTTAATGCCGCAAACCTTGCTGTCGCAGCGCTTTCCCGTAGGGGAAGCTACAAGCATTCAAAATGCAAATCGTGAAACGTTATTGTCCCTTTATCAGCGTTTTTATACGCCATCTCGCACCACCTTAATCGTGGTGGGTGATATCGATGTCGGTCGTATCGAGCAAAAGATTAAGCAGCAATTTATCGACTGGAAAGCCGCGCCGCAGGCTGCTGGGGTTAAGGCACAATCCATCGGTGTGGTACAGGCTAAAACCGCTGTTGAGGCGGCGGCATTTTTTGATCCAAGCCTGCAAACCTCGGTTTCGTTAGGCATGTTAACACCTCAAACACCGCAACCAGATACGCCTGCAATGCGTGAGCAGGAGATGTTATTAGATATTGCCCACGGCATTTTGTATCGTCGTTTAGAGTCACAACTGCTACATAGCCAAGGTTTTGTATGGCGTAAGTTTACAAATCGGGCCGCAATATGATATTGCCTACGGCACGCAAATGACGCTGGGAACGCAGGAAAACAACTGGCAGCAAGGGCTTGCGTTGTTGGAACAAA
>NZ_AKZL01000148.1:0-5283 GCF_000282755.1 Shewanella sp. POL2 | reverse complement strand
CGCAGCAGTTTTGCTTAAACGCCAGCATAGGTGCCCCGCCGGATCCCTTCGCGCCGCAGGGACAAAATTGGGGACTTAGCCCCCTGACCCCGTCAAGCTAAAGCAACACCGAATATCGCCATTTTATTGAGCTGACTCGCGCCAATATGACCCACTGCGGTGCGCTGCGAATCGACCATGTGATGGGGCTGCTGCGACTCTGGTGGTGGCCACTGGATAAACGTCTCGGGCAGGGCGCCTATGTGTATTACCCAGTCGAAACCCTGTTGGCGATTCTCTGCCTTGAGAGTCAACGTGCCCGCTGTGTGGTGATTGGGGAGGATTTGGGCCTAGTGCCGCCCGATATTATTCATCGCCTGTATCAGGCGGGGGTCTATTCCAACGAGTTGTTCTACTTCAGCAAAGACCATCAAGGCTTTAAGCCGCCGAGCCACTATAAGTTCCAGAGTTTGATGATGCTGGCAAACCACGATGTACCGACCTTAGTCGCTTGGTGGACGGGCAGCGATTTGCACCTGAGGCGACAACTCGAACTGTTCAATACCGACGAGCAATTAGGTGAGGCCTTAGCCGGACGAGAGCAGGAAAAACGCCAGCTCGCGCAGTGCTTAATCTCCCAGGGCTTATTAGCTGAGACAGATATTCAACAGATTGATATTGAAGATTTATTAACGGCGTGGATGCCATTTGGCGCCTCGGGAAACAGCGCACTTTACAGCGTGCAGTGGTGCGATCTGCTAGGGGAACGCCATGCGGTGAATATCCCCGGCACTTGGCTCGAGTACCCCAATTGGCAGCGGCGATTACCCATTAGCCTAAGTGAAGCCGCAGGTAGGCCTATGCTGGCTAAGCGTTTGCAACGCATTGCTGCGGCAAGACATTTGCCAGAGACGGCTGCGCATACAGATACCCTTTGACTAAAAATGGAAGCCAAATGATGACTCAAGCCCAGACTTACTTCTATGACGGTAGCGATGTCGCGCTGTTAAACGGTCAATATACGGATGTGTTTTCCCTGCTCGGTATGCACAGCATCAACGAGGGCAAGGCCTTGGTGGTGCGCTGTTTTTTACGCAACGCCCAAAAGGTTGATGTGATAAGTCTTAAGGATGGCCGTAAGGTGGCGAGCCTTGAGCGTGTCAATGAGGCGGGGCTGTTTGCGGGGACGCTAGGCAGACGGGTTAAGCCCTTTTTGTATGCGCTACGGGTGACTTATCCCCTCTGTGAGTTGGATATTATCGACCCCTATCAGTTTGGCTCCCTCCTCGATAGTCAGGACTTATACCTCTTCGGTGAGGGAAGTTCTGAACAGGCCTATCGCTTTTTAGGTGCGAATTGGCGCCAAATCGATAGTGTCGAAGGCGTGCATTTTTGTGTATGGGCCCCCAATGCTAAGCGGGTCTCTGTGGTGGGGGATTTTAACCACTGGGACGATACTCGCCATGTCATGCGTCAGCATATTGCCAACGGCCTGTGGGAGATTTTTCTGCCTAATGTTGCCGAAGGCGCGCACTATAAGTTTGATTTGGTTTATCAAAATGGCGAGCGCCACGCCAAATCTGACCCTATGGCGACCCAAATGGAATGTGCGCCGCACAATGCCTCTATAGTGCCGAAAAAACACCAACACCCTTGGGCAGATTCACAATGGATGGACAAACGGGCGAGCACGGCTTGGCATCGCGCCGCTATGTCTATCTACGAAGTGCAGTTAGGTTCTTGGCGCCGAAAAGGCGAGTTTGGTGAGCAATATTTTGATTATCAAGACTTAATCGAGCAGTTGATCCCCTATGTGAAAGAGCAAGGCTTTACCCATATCGAGTTGATGCCGATCAGTGAGTATCCCTTCGATGGCTCTTGGGGGTATCAACCCGTTGGTCTGTATGCGCCGACCCATCGTTTTGGTGATGCCAATGGCTTAAAGGCCTTTATCGATGCCTGCCATCAGGCCGACATTGGCGTGTTACTCGATTGGGTCGCGGCGCATTTCCCTAAGGATCCCCATGGGTTAGTGCGTTTTGATGGCACTTGCCTCTATGAACATGAGGATCCGCGCAAAGGCGCACACCCCGATTGGGATACGCTGATCTATAACTACGACCGCGGTGAGGTGCGCAGTTTTCTGCTCAGCAATGCCTGTTATTGGCTGCGGGAATTTCACCTCGATGGCCTAAGGCTCGATGCGGTGTCATCCATGTTGTACCTCGACTACAGCCGCGAACCTGGGCAATGGCTGCCCAATGCCTATGGCGGAAGGGAGAATTTAGAGGCGATTCATTTTCTGCAAATGTTGAATCAACGCTTGTATCAAGCCTTTCCCGGCATTTGCATGATAGCCGAAGAGTCAACCGCCTTTGCGGGGGTGACTAAGCCGACGGATAGCGGCGGGCTGGGGTTTGGTTTTAAGTGGAATATGGGCTGGATGAACGACAGCCTAAGTTACTTGGGCCGCGATCCCATCTATCGCCAATATCACCATAACCAGCTGACCTTTAGCCTGATGTATGCCTATTCGGAGCAATTTATGCTGTCGATAAGCCACGATGAAGTAGTGCACGGCAAGGGCTCTTTGCTGCATAAAATCCCCGGCGATGATTGGCAAAAATTCACTACCCTCAGGGCCTATTACGGCTTTATGTGGGGGCATCCGGGCAAAAAACTACTGTTTATGGGCAGCGAGTTCGCCCAGCGTGACGAATGGAACCATAACCATAGCCTCGATTGGCATTTGCTTGCTTTTGAGCCCCACCAAGGCGTGCAGCGCTGGCTTCGGGATCTGAATCAGCTTTATCGCCAATTCCCCGCCTTATCTGTGCTCGACTATGACTCGCAGGGTTTTCGCTGGCTCGATTGTGACAATGGCCGCGACAGTATTTTTAGCTTTGTTCGCTATGGCGAGGGCAGTGATGTGCCCTTAGTGTTTGTGGTGAATATGACACCAACCCTGCACCAAGGATTTCGTATTGGCTTGCCCCAAGGCGGGGATTTCTGTGAGTACCTCAATAGCGACAGTCATCTCTATGGTGGTAGCAATCAGGGGAATGCGGGCAAGGTAATTGCCGAAGATTTACCTTGGCAGGGCATGGCAACGAGCGCGTTGATCACTGTGCCGCCCCTGGGTTGCTTAATCCTCGGGCCTGCGACGGATGCGCCCGACAGAGATGTTAGCCTATGACGAATCCTGTGCCTGTAAATGCTGATGGCTCAACCGCCTTTAACCTAAGTGCGGGGCAGCCCTTTCCCTTGGGGGCGACGGTCGATGAAGGCGGGGTGAATTTCGCCCTATTTTCGGCCCATGCCACTGGGGTGGAGTTATGTCTTTTTGATGCCCAAGGCGAGGTGGAAATTCAGCGTATCGCCTTGACGGAGCAGACCCAGCAAATCTGGCATTTGTATGTGCATGGGCTGAGTGCTGGCCAGCTTTATGGCTACCGTGTCTATGGTCCCTACGAGCCACAATTAGGCCACAGATTTAATCCGCATAAATTGTTGTTAGACCCTTACGCACGCCAGCTCGTGGGGCGTTATCACCACCATATCGCCAACTTTGGCTATGAGATAGATAGTCCTAATGAAGACTTATCTTTCAGTACCTTAGATAACGCGGACTTTGTCCCAAAATGCAAAGTGGTCGATACTCGCCCTCTTTTTAATGTCGCTAAGGCGCATACTATTCGGCCTCTTACAAGTAAGCGTGAGCCACTACCGCTTGAGCAGTGCATTATCTATGAGATGCACATAAAGGGTTTTACCGCACTGCACCCTGAGATAGATACGCCGCTGCGTGGCACCTTTGCTGGGCTAGCATCGAAGGCGGCGATAGATTACTTAGTTAATCTCGGCGTAAATTGCGTCGAGTTACTGCCAGTTCAGGCATTCTTCTCCGAGCCTTTTTTACTTGAAAAACAGCTATCTAACTATTGGGGCTATAACAGCATTGGCTTTTTTGCGCCTGAGCCGAGTTATCTCTCGAGTGAGGATATTGGCGAGTTTCGCAACATGGTGGATGCACTGCATGGCGCGGGTATCGAAGTCATTCTCGATGTGGTCTATAACCACAGCGCCGAGGGCAGTCGCCTCGGGCCGACCTTTAGCTTTCGCGGTATCGACAATCTGAGTTATTACCGCCTGCATCCAAATGATAAACGCTTTTATATCAATGATACCGGCTGCGGTAATACCTTAAACCTCAACCATCCGCGCATGTTGCAGTTGGTGTTAGATTCGCTGCGTTACTGGGTCGAAGTGATGGGCGTCGATGGCTTTCGCTTCGATTTAGCCGCCTGTCTTGGCCGTGAAGCCTATGGATTTGACCCCGGAAGTGGTTTTTTTGATGCGCTGCTGCAAGACCCTGTGTTGTGCCGGGTGAAGTTGATTGCCGAGCCTTGGGATATTGGCCCAGGTGGGTATCAGCTCGGCAATTTCCCGGTGGCCTTTAGCGAGTGGAATGACAGATTCCGCGACACTATGCGGCGTTTTTGGCGCGGCGATCACGGCATGTTGCCCGAGTTTGCGCGGCGTTTTCATGGCTCGGGGGATTTCTTTGAGCATAGCGGCCGGCCTCCTGCCGCCAGTATCAATTTTTTAACCAGTCACGATGGTTTTACCCTTAAAGATTTAGTGAGTTATTGCGAGCGGCACAATTGGGCCAACGGTGAAGAAAACCGCGACGGCCACCATGAGAACTTCAGCTATCACTATGGGGTAGAGGGCGACACTAAGGATGCCACCATTCTCGCGCTGCGCGCCCGCCAGCAACGCAATCTATTGACCACATTATTCTTATCCCAAGGGGTGCCCATGTTACTCAGTGGCGATGAGACGGGTCGTACCCAAGGCGGGAATAATAATGCCTATTGCCAAGATAATCCCTTGAATTGGTTCGATTGGTCATCGGATGGTATGGATAGCTCTTTGCTGAGTTTCACCTCGCAGTTGATTGCCTTACGTAAACGCTTCCCGCTCTTGTGTTCCAAACGTTTTATCCATGAGCAGCTAGTGGCCAATGCCTTCGATTGGTCGCCTGAGGCATCTGCAATCCAAGCTGCAAGCCCTATCTCAACCCCAACGGGGGTGAGGCTGGATTGGTTTAGTCGTCAAGGGGAGCCCATGAGTAAAAGCCTGTGGAGCGAGTCCATTGGGCGCAGTCTTAGTGTGGTGTTATCAGGCAATTTAACCGCCACTCAGCCGCAGACTCAGGGTGACAACCTTCAAGCACTGCTGTTGATGGTTAATGCTGATGAGCACCCTTTGGCCTTTACCCTGCCGGTTTTTGACGGTTTA
>NZ_AKZL01000147.1:0-5337 GCF_000282755.1 Shewanella sp. POL2 | reverse complement strand
GTGCACGTTGACTGCGGTCCTGTGCGGCATTGGTAGTTTGTATCTTTTGCTCAGTGTTTAATGAGAGCTGCTGATAAAATTGCAGCTCTAGTGTTTGGATGTCCTGTAAGTAATACTCGAGTAGCGGCAAAAAAACTTGTCCCAGTTTATTCATCTCACGGTGTTGCTGCCAATCACTAACCTGCTTATTCAGACTTTGTGAAAACTTAAATTGTCTTAGTCTTTGGCTCTCAACTGCCGGTGATTCACAGATCTGCATTAGCATGAGTAAACTGCGGTTTTTTTGTTGTGTGCAGGCGAGCAGTTCCAGCAATTTTAACTCTATCGTGGTCTGCTGATAGGGGACAGTTTTAATGAGTGAGACCAGTTCACGGGCTAATTGGCAGGAGAGTCGATTTTCTTGTTGCAATAAATACAGCTCGTGACACATGTTTTACAAGGCTGAAGTGGCAAAATTTGCTCGAGCTTAACAGGCATCGAATGGCTTAAGTGTGATCAAGATCGCGTGTTTTTCGATTCAGATCAAAGGTGTTTCGCCTATGTAACAGCGCTAGAACAAGTTTCCCAATTCAATAAATACTCTTGTTAATTGATAACGATATCCCATTATTACCCCATTGCATTCAGAGTTTGGCAGTTCTTGTACCTGCTGAGTAACTGTGTTAGTATGCGCGCGTTTTATATGAGTCACCATTGGTCGAGAATGGTGATATTTTTTACTCTAAATTTAAGTGAGAAACACATGTCTTACACTATCCCAGCACAAACCCGCACTGAAATAGGGAAAGGTTCGAGCCGCCGCCTACGTCATGCAGGTAAAGTTCCTGCCGTTATTTATGGCGCAGGCAAAGAGCCAGTTTCTATTGTTTTTGATCACAAAGATATCATCAACATTCAAGCTAACGCTGACTTCTATACTTCTGTAGTGACTATCGTATTAGATGGCAAAGAAGTAGGCGTTCGTGCACAAGCTATGCAACGCCACGCGTTCAAGCCAATCATTGAACACGTTGACTTCGTTTACGCTTAATTGCGTAATTGAAGCAAAAAGCGCCTATATGGCGCTTTTTTTGTGGCTGCTTTTCACTCATCAAACTCTGATGCTTGCAAGTTAAGTGACTTTACCCATCAAACAATTGCTGGTGTTTAATCATTTTGCCTGTGCACAGCGTCAATATCATCATCGGCATGTAGCTCACTATTGTGTCTGTGTGCTAGCCAAGCACTACTTGATATTGAAATTGTAATAGATATCGAGGGATTGCCCTAAGGTACCGGATACGGTTTCAAGATAGAGTTGGGATAACAGGTAATATCTGACAGTCATCTCATATCCAGGATTGAATACGCCAACACCGTATTTGACCATAAGGTTATCACCGATAAAACCACTGATGGCAACGCGGCCCTCATCATTAGTGTCGAGTTGCACGTTAGAGAAACCAAATTCTTCGATAATGCCCGCTGCTGTATTTCCAATATTATTAATAGCGCCACCGCCACCAACCTGAGCACTGAGTCCCAGCGCAGCTCCCATCATCAAGGAGTTGTTCTGCTCATTATTGGTACTGTTGAACCCGCTGCCTTTAATAATATAAGACAGAATTTCGGCTTGTTCCTTGGCAGGATTAGAGAAAAGGGTGACCACCGGCCGAGTGGGAGTACCAGTGACGCGCACTCCCGCGACCAGATCTTCGCTCTTAATTTCCCGAATTGCTTCAATATTTAAATTAGGGACAGAAGGTGGGCCTACAAATTGCACTTCACCCGTACGGATTTTTAGCGTTTGCCCCATGAACTTATAGTTGCCTTGTTTGACCTTAATATCACCAAATAACAGGGGGGGGCGAAACGCCTGTTGCTGAAGTTTTAAGGTTCCCTGTAGCTTACCTTTGAGGCCCATACCATCGATTTTAAGATCGTTGCCAACGTTAATATTCAGGTCGGCCACAATGGCATAGGGGCTGGCTTTAGGTTGCGCGGCGGCAATTGAGTCATTGAAAACGACATCCTCTGACAAGGCTACACCACCCTCAGCCAGTTGCACTATCTTAATATTACCCGAGGGAACATCGACTACCCCTTTGACTTCAAGTTGTTGGCTGCTAAAGGCAATCGTGAGATCGGGCGATACATCTAAGAGTGCGAGTGGTGGTTGGATCACCGCCAGTTTATCGCCTTTGACGGCAAGTTCTCCGCTAAACAGCCCTTGAGGCCAACGCATTTGTCCCGTAATTCGGCCTAAACCATTGCCCATCATCCAGCGACCTTTAAGGGATGCCTGCTGACCGCCAAGATCCATCGACAGATCAATTTTATTGATAAGGGTAGGGTTCGCTGTCAGTGCAAGAGCTCCTTGAGTGAGCGAAACATTACCTGATACTTCGGGGGCATCTAGGGTACCAGCAAAGTTTAATTTGCTAGTCAGTAAGCCTTCTAGGGTATTGAGCTGTGGGAAAAATTCGCCAAGAGGTTGAAGATTAATTTGTGTGATATTGGCATAACCCGACAACGCGCGGTCAGGCGTCACGTTAACAGTGAGTTCACTTTGCCAGCTTGCCACGTCCTGTGACTCAAAGTTGATAGACGACATTAGTCGTTTGGCATCTAAGTTAGCTTTTAAAGCAAGTTGCTGATATTTAATGGTGACTTCGCGATTTTTGGCGCGTTTGAGTTTGATGCTACCGGTATCGAAGTTAAAATCGATATTCGCCGTGGGTTTTCGCCCTGCGGTCCAAGCAAAGTTTGCCAATAGCGAAGAGCGACCATCCCAATCCATATTGCTTGGTAATACTGGGGCTAAAAGTTTACCAAGATTACCAACATAACTTAGTTGCACCTCGCCTTTTTTACCTAGCGAGATTTGATTATCTAAACAAATCTTACTGTTAGGGTTTACTAGACAGAAGGGGCTGACATTGCCTTTGGTTGTATTTTGATCCCATGCAACAAGGATATCTTTATCTACTTCCCAGCGACCAACAGGGGTTGCCAAGTTAATTTTATTCACTTGAGCTTGTAGTCGAGATTTTTTCATATCGTATTGACTGGTCACGCCAAGCTCGAGCCCCAAATCCCCAGTGGCACTTAGGGTCAGTTTTTGGTTTTGAATATCGCCTTTACTGCCAAAGGTGACGGTATCTAGATTCTGTGAACCGAGTTGTAGCGCCTTAGACTTGAGCGATAGGGCAAATTCGTGTGCATCCAAAGGCTTATAGTAGGCTTTGAGCGTGGATTCCCTCAGCTTAATATTTTGGTGCACCAGATCGACCAGTTGCGCGGTTAACTCAAGCTGTGGATGTTTTTCATCCCCAGTGACATTGATATCGGCCTGCAATTGGCCGCTGGCTTGGGGCAGCCATAAACCAAAATCGGGGACTTGCAGCTTACCCTCAATGTTCCAGGTTTTGTTGGTTTCCCCCGTTAAAGTTAAGGTGGAACCCAGTACCTTGGCATTGACCCCTTTGGCGCTGATATACAGTTTATCGTTGATACTGACATCGGCGGTGATATCAAATGGATATCCCTGCAAGGTGCCCGACAGTTGAGTGTCCGTTAGAGCAACTTGCCACTGTTTATCTAACAAACGTCCCGTGGTCTGTAATTGTCCAGAGATTAAACTGTTTGGCAGGCTGCTGCTTGCAGTGGCAGGCATCGCCTTATCGGTATTTGTGCTCGGTGTGTTCGTGTCCTTATTTGGCGTTGATTCTGGCATCTGCGCTATTTCTGGCAGGGTGATTTCCTGTAATTTCAGGTTATCGAGCAATACCTTGGCTTTCCAATTGATCGCCTTAGCGTAATCTAGTTCACCGGTTACATCGATCGAACCTAGCTCGCCCTTAGCATTAAACTGCTTAATATCGAGTTTCGCATCTTGATGATGGAGTTCACCGCTAATGGCTAACACTTTATGAAAAGGTGTGGTGACATTTCCTTTGAGCGTCGCGGCTTGTTGATTAAGGGAGCCTTGGCTGTCGAGGTTAAGATCGCTGACGAGATACTCGGCATGTTGCAGTGGCCACTGTGCGCGGGCTTTCTGCAGTTTGACCTTGTAGGGAAGCGTGGGATCTTTCAGGGTCAATTGCCCATCGAGACTAAAATCCACATCTCCTTTTGCAAGGGCTTGAATACTGAGTTGTCCGACACTTTGGCTAAGCGTGAGGCTTAATTGTTGATGTGTCAGCTCCGGCAACTCGGCAACCTGAGTCACATTGGCCTTAACCTCAAGCGCGAGCGGATAGTCCTGTTCGAGGGCGAGTTGGCCCACCACAGAAAGATCTCCATAACTGTGGCCAAGTTGCAGTTTATCAAGGGTTAACTGATACTTGGCAAATTGCCCCTGAAGCTCAATATGGCTAAACAGATCTTCGCGTGGCCCAATCTGCAAACGGCTGTTGTCTAAGCTAAGTTGTTTTACATCCACCGGAAAAGGCATAAACACCTGCGGCAAATGGGCAAGTGCCCATTCCTCTGTAGATGTTTGCTTATCGGCGTTTTTATCAATTTGCTTTTCAGCCTGAGTATTCGCTGGCGTTTGCGCCGTAGCTCCCTTATTAGCAATGGGCTTATCCGCTGAAGCTTTAGCACTTGCTATCGCCGCTGCAGTTGCAGCTGTCTCGGCTGCCTTGGTGTCAGTGACTTGTGTGCCTGTGATTTGAGTATCTGTGACTTGAATACTTGCGCCTTGAGGATCTGTGGCCTGTGTGTCTAGAACAGGGCTGTCTTCGGTAGGAATTAACACAGCCAAGCCTTCACTGCTAAGCTGCTCGACTGTCAGTCCTTCGGCAAACCAAGTAGCGGCGGTCTGAATATGATTGGCCGAAAAGCGCATCTTATCGACCGCAATATTGATGTTGTTCAGTTCGGCGCTGTCGAGCTTTATCCCAAAGGGCAAGACCAGTTCGGTAGGCTCGGCATTTTCGGGGGTAACGTCGGCTTCAGTGGAACCTGAGCTTAAGGCCTCGGTATCGATATTGACATCGATTTGGCTCGCCGTTAAAGCATTCACACACAGTTGTTTTTGTAGCAAACAAGTGGGTTGCCACGCCAAATGTAAATTCTTGAGCTCAACGTTAATCCCTTCCATTGACCAACTGGCGTGGGCTAAGGTGAGATCCTTATTTAAGGAGCCAGAGGTGTAGGTGAGCGCCAGATCGGGCACAAATTTATCGGCTAAGCCGACACTGATCCGTGAGCCAATTTCAGTCCCCAGCAGTAATGCCATCATCACCAAGAGAGTTAAGGGGACGTAAACAATAATGCGCATACAGAGTTTAA
This sequence comes from Shewanella sp. POL2, assembly GCF_000282755.1. NCBI lineage: Bacteria > Pseudomonadati > Pseudomonadota > Gammaproteobacteria > Alteromonadales > Shewanellaceae > Shewanella > Shewanella sp. POL2. Next base: position 60 of record NZ_AKZL01000147.1, on the reverse strand, counting down.
ATATTTGCCATAGGCGCAGCTTTAGGGTTTTAGGCGGAACACAAGTTGGGTTTTGTTCCA
>NZ_AKZL01000146.1:0-5432 GCF_000282755.1 Shewanella sp. POL2 | reverse complement strand
GGTTAAACGACGTGTGCCTTGCGGAGCAGCATTTTCTAAGCTATCTAGCTTATTTATCAGGGTTTCTAGAAATTTAGGTAGGAAAAACAGTTTTAATTCAATCTCAGCATTCATTACTGCACCGCTCATTTTGTCATCAAATATTCATTCACGCGTCATTTTTAGTTCATAATGTCACAAATGTGTCATAAAAATCCCGTAGGATTTGGTTTTGAAGTTGGTATATAACCCGTTAGAATAAAGCTGTGATTTTTCTCAAAAAACACAGTTTCAATACGCGGACGCATAGGGTAACATGCGCCCGCTTTTTCCAATCATGGAACAATCTAAATAGGTAAACGGCAATGCCAGTAAACTCTATTTTGGGCGTGTTTGCAAAATCGCCAATTAAGCCTCTTCAAGAGCACATGGACAAAGTCTACGATTGCGCATCGTTACTGGTCCCCTTTTTCGAAGCCACCATCACAGGTAACTGGGATGCTGCAGTTCAACTACGTAAACAAATTAGTTTAGCGGAAAAGCAAGGGGACTCACTCAAACGTGAAATTCGCCTCACTCTGCCAAGCGGTTTGTTTATGCCTGTTGAGCGTACAGATCTACTGGAACTACTGACACAACAAGACAAAATCGCTAACAAAGCAAAAGATATCTCTGGTCGTGTAATCGGCCGTCAATTGCTTATCCCTCAGGTCATGCAAGTCCCCTTTATCGCATACTTACAACGTTGTATCGACGCTGTTGGTCTTGCAAAAGAAGTCATTAACGAACTCGAAGATTTGCTCGAAGCAGGTTTCCGTGGTCGTGAAGTTGACTTAGTGGCCAAAATGATCAACGAACTCGATATCATCGAAGAAGATACTGACGATTTACAAATTCAACTTCGTCGTCAATTATTCGCATTGGAATCAGAATTGAATCCTGTCGATGTGATGTTCCTCTATAAAACGATTGAATGGGTCGGCGGTCTTGCAGATCTGGCCGAACGCGTCGGTTCGCGTCTTGAGCTTATGCTTGCTCGCGTTTAATAAATAAGGTTATCAAGGTATCAATATGGTTGATGCAGGTATGGAGGTGGCTAACGTATTAGCCACTAATGGGCCGTGGCTTATTGCCATTGCGGCTGCGTTTGGTTTTCTAATGGCGTGGGGCATTGGTGCAAACGATGTGGCCAATGCGATGGGAACCTCTGTTGGTTCTAACGCCATTACGATTAAACAAGCGATTATTATCGCTATGATCTTCGAATTTGCAGGTGCTTTTTTGGCCGGCGGCGAAGTGACCAGTACAATCCGTAACGGTATTATTGATTCAAGTTATTTTACCCAAACCCCTGAATTGCTGGTATACGGCATGATTGGCTCGCTGTTAGCCGCAGGGATTTGGTTAGTTGTCGCATCAGCCTTAGGCTGGCCAGTATCAACGACTCACTCAATTGTAGGCGCGATTATCGGCTTTGCGGCTGTAGGCGTTGGCACTGAGTCTGTCGCTTGGGAAAAAGTAGGCGGTATTGTTGGTTCTTGGGTTATTACACCAGCAATCTCTGGCTTTATGGCGTTCATTCTGTTCCAAAGCACTCAAAAACTGATTTTCAACACCGATAACCCACTTGCTAATGCTAAACGTTATGTACCTTTCTACATGGCGTTCGCAGGCTTTATGATGTCATTAGTCACGATCCTCAAAGGGTTGTCACACGTTGGCATTCATTTAAAAGGTGCCGAAGCTTATATCCTGGCGGGCGTAATAGCATTGGTCGTTGGTATCATAGGTAAAGTGTTTATTTCTCGTCTAAAAATGGATGAGAAAGCAAGCCACAAAACCATGTACGCTAACGTCGAAAAAGTGTTTGCGATCCTGATGGTTTTAACCGCTTGTTGTATGGCATTCGCCCACGGTTCAAACGATGTTGCAAATGCGATTGGTCCTTTAGCTGCGGTGGTATCTGTAGTTAATAGTGGTGGCCAAATTGCATCTAAATCACCGTTAGTATGGTGGATCCTACCTTTAGGTGCTGTGGGTATCGTTATGGGTCTGGCGATTTTCGGTCAGCGCGTGATGCAAACCATTGGTAAAAATATTACTCACTTAACCCCAAGTCGCGGTTTTGCTGCCGAATTAGCCGCAGCCTCTACCGTAGTGATTGCTTCTGGTACTGGTTTACCTATCTCTACCACACAAACGTTAGTCGGTGCGGTATTAGGTGTGGGTATGGCCCGTGGTATTGCGGCAATCAATATTGGTGTGGTGCGTAACATTGTTGTGTCTTGGGTGGTTACTTTACCTGCGGGTGCAGGTCTATCGATCATCTTCTTCTATATGATTAAAGGCATCTTTAACTAAGAAGCACATAACGACTATGGCAAGCTCGCCGTAGAAATGTACTAAACACAGAGGAATTGCTAGCATGGATGCGGCAAAGTTGAGGGAAGTCTATGACTTCCCTCTTGCATTGCAGGCCTCAAATCCCTAGCATGTGGTCACTATTTCGTTGATGAGAATACAAAAGTGTTAAGAATGCTGACTCTGGTGGGAATGATGTTACTCTCCCCTAACCTGCTGGCCGAAGGCCAACCCCGCTATATCTCGGATAACGTGTTTCTTTATATTCTCAACGGCCCTGGTACTGATTATCGTATTTTGGGTTCGATTGAAGCGGGACAACCCGTTACGTTACTTGGCGAAACTCAGGGCGATTATTCAAAAATAATCGACCATAAAGGTCGTGAAGGTTGGGTGCCAACCAACTTAATCAGTTCAACGCCTAGTTTTCGTGAGCAAGTTTCAACACTCACTAATGAGTTAAACGAAACCAAAGCCAAGCTTGCAGAAGTCTTAAGTTCGACGAATAACCATTCCGATGAAGTGGATGAACTCAAAGCCAAGCTAAGCGAAGCCGAAGCTATGCTGAACAAAACCACTCAAGAGCGTGATAACCTCAAAGTCGCGGTTGATCGTAGCGCCCAAGAGGCACAATTTGCGCTATGGCGTGAGGGCGGACTGATTGCCGCCGCAGGTTTAGTGGTTGGGGTGATTTTGGTGTATCTACCAAGACCACAACGCCGCAACAAGAAGCGTTGGATGTAAATTTTTACGCAAATAATTTGAAAGTCAAAGCTAAAGCCAGTGTTTTCAAACACTGGCTTTTTGTCAATCAAGCGTTACAACTAACACTTAACAAGCCAATCAAACAATCCTCACATTCTTTCACGCTATAGTGTTGCCCGTCACATTTTGGTTGTATAATCTGCGCGCGCAAAGCTTCATATTGTATACAAAATATCAAATGCGTTTCGCGCCCCCCATTTTTGTTTCAACAATAGAGCCGAAAACAACTGGCCAAGATGGAAGCGATTACTATGTTCAAAGCGAGTGAAGTGCTGGCAGGCCGCTACGATTCTGCCAATCTCGACGAACTGTTCAAAGCCGTCACCGACAACTACATTGTCGATGAAGAACAATACTTGTCAGAGCTAATCAAACTAGTACCCTCCAGTGATGAAGCCATCGAGCGCGTCACTCGTCGTGCCCACGAACTGGTAAACAAAGTTCGTCAATTTGAGAAAAAAGGCTTAATGGTTGGCATCGATGCCTTCCTGCAGCAATACAGCTTAGAAACACAGGAAGGCATCATCCTGATGTGTTTAGCCGAAGCCCTGCTGCGTATTCCCGATGCGGCCACCGCCGACGCCTTGATTGAAGATAAACTTTCAGGCGCAAAATGGGATGAACACTTAAGCAAAAGCGATTCAGTGCTGGTTAACGCCTCAACTTGGGGCCTAATGCTCACGGGTAAAATTGTTAGCTTAGATAAAAAAATCGATGGTAGCCCGAGTAGCCTATTAGGCCGTTTAGTCAATCGTTTAGGTGAGCCTGTGATCCGCCAAGCCATGATGGCGGCGATGAAGATCATGGGTAAGCAGTTCGTTCTCGGCCGCACCATGAAAGAAGCGCTCAAGAACAGCGAAGACAAGCGTAAGTTAGGCTATACCCACTCTTACGATATGCTGGGTGAAGCCGCGCTAACGCGTAAAGATGCCGAAAAATACTTTAACGATTATGCCAATGCGATTACCGAGTTAGGCGCGCAAAGCTATAACGAAAACGAATCTCCACGCCCAACGATTTCTATCAAATTGTCGGCATTGCACCCACGTTACGAAGTCGCTAACGAAGACCGTGTATTGACCGAGCTATACGACACCGTTATTCGCCTGATTAAACTCGCGCGCGGATTAAATATCGGCATTTCTATCGACGCCGAAGAAGTTGACCGTCTCGAACTGTCATTAAAACTGTTCCAAAAACTGTTTAATTCTGACGCCACTAAAGGCTGGGGATTACTGGGTATCGTGGTGCAAGCTTACTCTAAGCGCGCCCTGCCGGTGCTGGTATGGTTAACCCGCCTAGCGAAAGAGCAAGGCGACGAAATCCCCGTTCGCTTAGTGAAAGGCGCCTACTGGGATAGCGAGCTGAAATGGGCACAACAAGCTGGCGAAGCTGCTTACCCACTCTACACCCGCAAAGCCGGTACCGACGTATCTTACTTAGCCTGTGCGCGTTACCTGTTATCCGACGCCACCCGCGGCGCGATTTACCCACAATTTGCCAGCCACAACGCGCAAACGGTTGCGGCAATTTCCGATATGGCGGGCGATCGTAACCACGAATTCCAACGCCTACACGGTATGGGACAAGAGCTGTACGACACTATTCTGTCGGAAGCGGGCGCGAAAGCGGTGCGTATCTATGCCCCAATCGGTGCCCATAAGGATCTGCTGCCCTACTTAGTGCGTCGCCTGCTGGAAAACGGTGCTAACACCTCGTTCGTACACAAGCTAGTCGATCCGAAAACCCCTATCGAGTCTTTAGTGGTTCACCCACTGAAAACCCTGACAGGCTACAAAACCCTGGCTAACAACAAAATCGTTTTACCTACCGACATCTTCGGTAGCGATCGCAAAAATTCCAAGGGACTCAATATGAACATCATTTCAGAAGCAGAGCCATTCTTCGCGGCCTTAGACAAATTCAAATCGACGCAGTGGCAAGCGGGCCCTCTGGTTAATGGTCAAACCTTAACTGGCGAGCACAAAACCGTGGTGAGCCCATTCGATACCACTCAAACCGTGGGTCAAGTGGCCTTTGCCAACAAAGCGGCTATCGAACAAGCCGTGTCTTCTGCTCATGCAGCTTTCGCCTCTTGGACCCGTACGCCTGTTGAAGTGCGCGCCTCTGCCCTGCAAAAGCTGGCGGATCTGTTAGAAGAAAACCGCGAAGAACTGATTGCCCTCTGTACCCGTGAAGCAGGTAAGAGCATTCAAGACGGTATCGACGAAGTGCGTGAAGCCGTAGACTTCTGCCGCTACTACGCGGTGCAAGCTAAAAAGCTGATGTCAAAACCTGAACTGCTCCCAGGCCCAACGGGTCGAGTT
>NZ_AKZL01000145.1:0-5676 GCF_000282755.1 Shewanella sp. POL2 | reverse complement strand
GCAGGATATTGATGTATTCGCCAAACATGTTCCCATGGATTGGGTGGCTGAGGCTGTGCAACAAACTGGCAGGGCATCACTTCGAACCCGTCGTTTCCCTGCAGAGCAAGCGGTTTGGTTGGTTCTAGGCATTGGTTTGATGCGTAACCGCTCGATTCAGCAAGTCTGTGATACGCTCTCACTGGCGTTTCCCGACGCCAAGGGGGAGCTCCCGCCACTGGCGACTAGTAGCATCATCAAAGCCAAAGAAAAGTTGGGTTCAGAGCCCATGCGTTATCTGTTCAAAACAACCGCTGCACAGTGGGAAACACAGTGTGAATTTGATGAGATAGCGGGATTGAAATTGCTCAGTGTTGATGGGACGTATTTTAAGACGCATAACACTGAAGAAAACCATTACTTTGGCTTTGCACAAAGCACGGCTTGTTTTCCCTCTGTGCTGGCGGTCACCTTAATGTCTACTCGCAGCCACTTACTTTCTGATGCGGCTTTCGGGCCTGTTACCCACAGTGAAATTCACTACGCACAGCAATTGGTTGGCTCAGCTCCCGAGCATTCGCTCACGTTGTTTGACCGTGGGTTTATGTCTGCCGAATTGCTCATCAGCTGGCAAGGAAGCGGGACTAACACCCATTGGTTAACCCCGATAAAGTCTAAGACCCGCTATAGAATTATCGAGTCATTCTCAGAGTATGACCATCTGGTTGAGATGCCGGTATCATCCCAAGCTAAACAACAAGCGCCTTATTTGGGGGAGAGCTGGCAAGCCCGCCTTATCCTTATTCCATCACCCAAAGGTGATATCAAAGGGTTTATCACGTCCTGCCTATGTCCCGACACTTATCCAGTGAACGATTTGCTCAAGGTGTATTGGCAGCGATGGGAGATAGAGAGGGGTTATGGTGAGCTGAAGCAATATCAACTGGAAAATAAACCTGTCCTGCGCAGTAAGAAGAAGGATGGGGTGTATCAAGAATTATGGGGTATCTTGACGACCTACAATATTGTGCGGCTAGAGATGGCTGCCATGGCAGTGCAGCATCAAGTTGAGCCACAGAGAATAAGTTTCATTAATGCCCTGTTTTTAATCCAGGATGAGTTTGGTTGGAGCGACAGGGGGAGTCCTGGAGCGTCCCACAGCACTTAAAACGACTGCGGGAAAATGGCAAGCGGTTGATTTTACCCCTGAAGAGGAAGCGGCCCAGCTACCCGCGTGTGGTGCTAAAGAAAACGGTGAAATATCCAAGTAAAAATGCCACTCGCTCTTAAGCGAGTGGCATTACTGCATTTGCAGGGCTTTAGCTAACTCGCTAATCGAGATTATTTAGCGTTCATTAACGCAACCGCGTTGTCTAACATACGGTTACTGAAGCCCCATTCGTTATCGTACCAAGCCATTACTTTGACTAAACGGCCGTTAACACGGGTTTGCGTCGCATCGAAGTTAGATGAAAACGCATTGTGGTTAAAGTCGATAGATACCAATGGCTCTTTGTTGACGGCCAACACTTCGCTCAGTGGTGCTACGCTTGCTGCACGCTCGATGATGGCGTTAACTTCTTCAACGGTTGTGTCACGTGATGCAATGAAAGATAAATCCACTAAAGACACGTTAACAGTCGGTACACGTACCGCTAAACCATCGAATTTACCTTGTAATTCAGGCACAACTAAACCTACAGCAGCCGCAGCGCCCGTTTTAGTAGGGATCATCGACAGTGCCGCAGCGCGGGCACGGCGTAAATCTGTGTGGTATACGTCAGATAAACGTTGGTCGTTGGTATACGCGTGGATGGTGGTCATCAGACCTGATTCGATACCAATTTCGTCATTTAACGGCTTAGCAAAAGGCGCTAAGCAGTTAGTGGTACATGACGCGTTAGAGATAACGGTCATATCCGCGGTCAACACATTGTTGTTCACACCGTAAACGACGGTTGCATCAACGTTTTTGCCTGGTGCAGAGATAATCACTTTCTTTGCGCCAGCGGCTAAATGCGGTTGAACAGAATCTTTAGAAGTGAAGATACCGGTACATTCAAATACCACGTCTACTTGTAGGTCGCCCCAAGGTAATTTGCCTGGATCGCGCTCTTGGAAAGTGAGGATCTTGTCACCGTTAACATAAATTGCTTCAGCATCATGCTCAACTTTGGCATTGAAACGACCATGTACAGAATCGTATTTTGTCAGGTGAGCGTTGATTGAAGCGTCGCCTAAATCGTTGATGGCAACAATTTTGATTGGGTAAGCTTTTTCGCTTTCGTACAGGGCGCGTAATACGTTTCTACCGATACGGCCGTAACCATTTATTGCAACACGGATAGTCATCTCATATCCCTCTGGTGATTATAAAATTCAACTGGTAGTAAAATTACCAAACTGACAGCTATCGTCAAGTTAATTCGGCTATTTTGCCGGGATTTGGTTAACAAATTAGGTGTTTTTTTTACATTGCTCGCGAAAACACCTTTTTTAGCACTGCATTTGGATAAAAAATTACAAGATGGCAAACATTTTGCCGACGTTACTCAAGGCCCAAGCCTTAAGGCGAGTTTGGCTTCTCTGGTTCGACGGGAGTTGCCGCTGGCGGTGTTACCTCTGTCCGAGGTGGAGCAAGCCAGAGCGCAACCGGACTAGTCGAATAGAGGCCATTTTCTAACGCATTGATCAAGTTCTGGGCGTATTCATCTAATTTTGTCGCCAGCGTTTTGTTGCCACCGATTAAGGCTAGCATCTTATCTTCAGAATACTTCTGCTGCGTAAGTAGTAAATTGGCTTTTGTCAGCATGTAAGTTTTTTCAAGCGCTTGGGTTTGGCGATAGGCTGCAGCGAGCCCAAGCAACCAATTTGGATCAAAGTCAGCGTATTGGATCTCTGCGAACACAGTAAGGTAGAGTTGTTGCGCTTTGATGGCATTACGGTTGCTGTAGTAGGTGGCTATTTGCGCTAAAAGAAATGGCTCAGTGACTTCGCCAGCATTTTCTTGCGCCAAGAGTCGGTTTAACGCATCCGTGTCACCAAAACGTGTCCATTGATAATAAGACATAAACGGGTCTTGGCGCTCGCGGGTTTCATCCTGCAACCGACTCAAATTTTGTGTACTTAGTCGAAAGGCTCTGGCTCTATCAGCTGTGCGGCTTGTGTGGATAATGTGCTGAACGCCCGAGGCCAATTCAATACATCGACTATAGTCCTCGAGGTAAGTTAACTGTTGATAGAGTTGCTTGCCTGTAGGATTTTTATTGTCCATTAGGTCGTATCGACTTTGGATCAACTTTGTTTTCTCTGCTAAACACCAGCCATCCTTATGCAAATCTGCACAAATTTCAGGATTATTTTTACAAATCGTTTCGATATTTCGGCCATTATCACAACCGAAAAGGCTTATCGCGAGGGTAAATGATGTAATTATTACTAGATTTTGTCTCAAAATACGCTCCAAAATGCAATTTTCTCTAATAAAATTACAGATTTACAGAAAATATCTTACTAGCAAGCTGGGTCAGTTTTCATTACAATGGCGCCGACCAAAACAGAGGGTTTTCCCTAAAACCTACATAAGATTATTGGTCTTTTCGTCATGTTACTCAAACCTTTCAATATATTTTATTGAAAAGTGAGATAAAGGATCTGTAAATGAGCGCTGATAAACACCTACAAAGTTGGCAAGAACGTTTTGAAATGGCAGAGGCAATGCAACCTTTGCTGGGCAAGTTATACCGTAACCAAGGCGTCGAAGTTGTGGTTTATGGTAAGCCATTACTCAATGCTTCTACTATTGAGATTATTAAAGCGCACCGTTTAGTTCGTCGTCATGTCGGTGAGAAATTACGTTTACGCGAGAGTTTCCCGTTTGTTCAAGCCTTAAGCAGACTCGCTGTTAAACAATGTAAAGTGGATATTGGTAAGCTTGCTGTCAAATACTGGGCTGAACATACCGATACCAACGAAATTGAAAGCTATATGGCACGCGAATTAGCGGCTGCGATTGATCATGCTGATGATATCGCTCCGCGTGATGTGGTGTTGTATGGTTTTGGTCGTATTGGCCGCTTATTAGCGCGCTTACTGATCGAACGTACTGGTCGCAGCAACAAGTTAAGACTGCGTGCAATCGTATTACGTGGTGGTAAGAAGGGCGATTTAGAAAAACGCGCAAGCTTACTGCGTCGTGACTCTGTTCATGGTCCATTTAACGGTTCTGTTGAAGTGGATGAAGAGAACAACGCTATCATCGCTAACGGTACTTATATCCAAGTGATTTACGCAAACTCACCAGATGAAGTGGATTACACTAAATACGGTATTACAGATGCCTTAGTGGTAGACAACACGGGTATTTGGAAAGACGAAGCAGGCCTTGGCTTACACTTGAAGAGCCCTGGTGCAAGCAAAGTGTTACTGACAGCACCAGCAAAAGGCGCCATCAAGAACATCGTTTACGGTGTGAACGAAGGCGATATTACGCCAGAAGACATCATTGTGTCTGCAGCGAGCTGCACCACTAACGCCATTACACCAGTACTGAAAGCGGTAAATGATAAGTACGGTATCGAGAATGGTCACGTTGAGACGATTCACTCATATACAAACGATCAAAACCTGATCGACAACTACCACAGTGCTGACCGTCGCGGTCGCAGTGCACCATTAAACATGGTGATCACTGAAACGGGCGCAGCGAAAGCCGTCGCTAAAGCTCTGCCAGTATTAGCGGGCAAACTGACTGGCAACGCGATTCGTGTGCCAACGCCAAACGTGTCTATGGCAATCATCAGCATGAACTTAAATGCTGAGACCAACAAAGACGAATTGAACGAATACCTAAAAGACACGGCGCTGCAATCACCCTTGCAGAACCAAATCGACTACACAGATTCAACTGAAATCGTATCAAGCGACTTAGTGGGTTCTCGCTATGCGGGCGTGGTTGATTCTCAAGCGACCATCGCCGAAGGTAAACGCGCCATTCTGTACGTATGGTATGACAACGAATTTGGTTACAGCTGCCAAGTAGTCGGTGTGATGCAAACGATGTTAGGCTTAACAACGCTGTCTCTGCCTGCTTAATTGCGACAGACAGTAGTACAACAGAGAAAGCGCCTGAGAGGGCGCTTTTTTTATACTTCAATTATGTTGAATAACAATTTATCTGGACATTGTTATTGAGCAAATCCGTGAATTGTTGATTCTATCGGCAAGTTTATATCGCTATGGCTGAATATTGGGCAAACAGTGTGGTTAAGCGCAATATTTCAAATTTGTTGATTGACTCTGAAGGTTAAATCGGTAGAATGCCAATCCGCAGTCAGGGGAAAGCGTAGTAACGTTACTCTATGACATCGATGCGACATTAGCTCAGTTGGTAGAGCGATACCTTGCCAAGGTATAGGTCATCGGTTCGAACCCGATATGTCGCTCCAAATCTTTACGAGTTTGGAAATTTGGCGCGATGGCAGAATGGCTATGCTGCGGATTGCAAATCCGTCGATCTCGGTTCGACTCCGGGTCGCGCCTCCATAGATTAAAGTATTAATGATACGATTACTGTCGTTAATATAAAGAGTTTGCCCGAGTGGTGGAATCGGTAGACACAAGGGATTTAAAATCCCTCGCTGGTAACAGCGTGCCAGTTCAAGTCTGGCCTCGGGTACCATAACATAAAAAAGGCCT
>NZ_AKZL01000144.1:0-5801 GCF_000282755.1 Shewanella sp. POL2 | reverse complement strand
TTCGTTGCAGCCGGACAACTTTTCCGCTGTGCAACAAAGTTGCCTCAGAGTGCGGCGTTAATCCATTGAAATCTTAATCCGGAACCAACTGATTAGACTAAAAAACTAACGTGCTATTGTCCCTTAGCTTTTTACGTACATATTGCAAAATGGGTAGTTAAAATTGGCATTGGGGCACCAGTGACCGTTGGCGACATGGATGTCGCCGTCGAGCCTATAGGGATATATTCACGGCGAGTCACTGGGGAAACAATGACAATACTCCATAAATAGATATAAAGATCAATTGCTTCTGTCCCATAGTGAGTCAAGTAATAAAAGTGGACACCCAGCCTTAATAGCGCGGTAGTAAACCTCCGACTATGCTTTGGTTAAGCATTAAGTAATAAAAGTGGACACCCAGCCTTAATAGCGCGGTAGTAAACCTCCGACTATGCTTTGGTTAAGCATTAAACAAGGAGGTTTGTATGCCGCGCCCTCGTAGAACTCAGATAAGTCTTGAAGACACTCCCTATTACCATTGCTGTAGCCGCGTTGTTCGGCGGGCTTTTTTATGTGGCGATGATAGTTACTCGGGTAAAAACTATGACCATCGCCGTGCTTGGGTGGAGTCATTATTATTTGAACTTGAAGCGGTTTTTGCTATTGATGTGGCAGCGTTTGCGGTGATGTCGAATCATCTGCATTTGGTGCTGCGGGTGGATATCGACAGTGCCAATCGTTGGACTGACCGCGAAGTGCTTGAGCAATGGCATAAGTTGTTTAAAGGCGATGAATTAACGCACAAATTCGCTAAAGGTGAGTTGGTTGAAGCGCATGAGGTGAACAGATTAAAGCATTCAATCGCTCTTTATCGCAGCCGTTTGTGTGATATTTCATGGTTTATGCGCTGCTTAAATGAACCGATTGCAAGGCAAGCAAATCAAGAAGATAACTGCACAGGTCGTTTCTGGGAAGGTCGGTTTAAATCCCAAGCATTACTCGATGAAGCCGCAGTATTAGCCTGCATGACTTACGTTGATTTAAATCCGATTAGAGCACAACTCGCTGATACACCTGAACAATCCGACCATACCAGTATTCAACTACGTATTCGGGCTGCATTAAAAGGTGAGCAGCCGAGCAATCTCCTGCCTTTTATTGGCAACGAGTGCGACAACCAACCCAATGGCATTGCGTTTGCCTTAACCGATTACCTTCAATTGGTGGATGATACCGGCCGAATCATTCGCAATGATAAACGTGGAAGCATCAGTGAAAGTAGCGCCAAGATACTGAACAGATTAAATATTCCCCATGACAATTGGCTCAAGCTGACAACCGAGTTTGGCAAACTATTTCACGGGCCAGTGGGCACGCTGCAAGAACTGAGCGATTACTGCGAACATCTCGAAAAGCGACGACGGCACTTTGCGGCAAGCTGCCAGCACTTGCGCTGCAACTGACAACGACTTATATAACTTCGAAAGTAACCCTTGCTGAGTATCCCCTAAGAACTGGGATGATTTATCTCGTCTGAAATGCCCGATTTTTTAAGGGATTAGCGCAATTTATTGCCTCAGATGCTGTCCCTATAACTTTTGATGGTTCTTTTTTAACAATGTTAACTTTTACAAGTTGTAGGCAAACTGAAAGTGCATTATGTTGTTGATTTAAAATGGGTGGCTTGATTTATCTTGGCTTGATTTATCGTTATGTTGTTGATTTAAAATGGGTGGCTTGATTTATCGTTTGATTTATCGTTAATAAAATCAGGCCGATCAGCCCAAGCAATCCAAAGATAGATGAGTACATGGATGCTGCTCGCCTTTACTTGGGAGGTAAATAATGAAGTCTATACCATATCGTGAGGGATCTTTGTTTGCGGTTCCTCTTCGAAATAATGGGTTTGCAGTAGGCGTTGTTGCGCGCATGGCAAAAAAAGGAAAAATTATCCTTGCTTATTTCTTTGGTAAGAAATTTGAAACGATTCCTTCGTTTACAGAAATTTCGATAATGCGGTCAACTGATGCGATTAAATGTCTTCGAATTGGTGACTTAGGGTTGATTAATGGCGAGTGGCTGATTCTGGGAGATATGCCTTCATGGTCGCATAAAGATTGGCCGGTGCCAACTTTTATAAGACAGGATGAGCTTACTGGGCGAGCTTGGCGCGTTATCTATTCTGATGCTGATCCAAGCAAGCTAGATAAGGAGGAATCAATCCCATATGACACAAAAGGCCTCGAAGAATCAGATCTTTATGGTTATGGTGCAGTCGAGTTGGTAATGACTAAGTTGCTAGGATAGAAATGGAGTCTTAGAAGATATCGTGTTTTATGTTTTTGGCACCTTGGCTGCATTTCCGCTGTATTTATTTGCTGGAAAAAACTTAAGCTAAAACGATTTGGTTTATATACGGTTTTATCTTCTTTTCAAATAGTTATTTTGATTGCTTTTAAGTATATATTGATGAATAGCCTAGTATAGAGTAATAGACAACAAAGCCCACGAGTGTGGGTTTTGTTTTCTCTGGAGTCAGGTAGCCAGTCCATGCTCAGTCTGTTTGCTGATTTCCTGCGCCTTCTCATGCTCTGCCTTCTGTTAGGCAAGGTATTTACTGGCCTGGGAGATAGAGTGGACATTCAAAATAGAGTTGTATATTCGCCCCAATCTATAGAGGGCTCTTTCTTGCCTGAAACTAGGCAATTTTGCCAGCGCTCAGGGCAGTCGTGACAGGTAGAAGTGGGCAGTCTTTAACAGCAATGTGCGCAACTTGGTGCAGCGCCGCCATTAAAATTGGTACTGGCACAATTGATCGCTTCTGCTGTCTATGAGTGATCGCTTCTACTGTTTTGAGCTGCTCAGTCTGCTGTGAGTTTTGACCAAATGAGTTTTTGGAGATCATTCGCTTAAGTTCATGCAACGAAAATGGATGACTTGTTTATCGGGTTTAATACTAACGTTCAATAATCGCCTTACAAATATTAATCCAAAACCAATTAATTAGAGTAAAAAATCTAACGCGCTTTTAGCCCAAAGGGAATCAGTTTCTTCTTTAAGATTAACATCCGAAATGACAGTTGAAACCAACACAAATTCAACTGTCTCTTGAAGAGTTCTTCTGGCGAAACAACTCATTGCGATAATATTTTCGCTCTAAATTAACTGTTGGAATAAATCCTGATCAGTTAACTGTATTAACTAGAGCTTGTGACTATTCCAGGGGGATGCTCGGGGTTGTAATATCAGCTTTTAGCACTAAGACAATCAAGAAAATAACGCCTAATAACGGGAATAATCCCAGTATCGCGCCTAGCATCCCTGTGAGCTTAGGATGTGTCGTTTTTTTGCGACCGAGTGAATAACTCAATATGCCGAAAAACATCATGCTAGCGAAGAGCAACAGCAAAATCAGCAAGAACATTGACACAATAAATTCCTTTTTAATTCATATGTTAGAGCTGGATAATATAGAGTGAGTGAATGCTAAGTCAATCTTATTCATAAGGATTGAACGCATGGCGGTAAGCAATAGGTGAGTTTCATCTATTGCTGAGTGAATCCTAAAGGCCCGTAAAACAGAGAGTATCGAATAAGATCTTGATGGCGATCTAGCTAGCCATGCTACATAAACCAACATTGAGGCCCGCCTTGAGCATGTGATGCCCCCAACATTTTTACAAATTTTGAGTGTAAATGTAATGAGAATTGTTATCATTTTTGTGTATTGATAATTATTTTCAATTAAAATGCATCTCTCAAACAACAATGATGGGGAATCATGATGCAAAAAACGCTGTTAGCTACACTCATTGCGAGTTTTTTATTCGCACCAAGCACCTACGCAAGTGAAGACAAGTCCGCGACTAATATTGAGGTCATCAGTATCAAGGGAAGTCGTTTAGATAAGGCCGCAACGGCAACAGGGTTACCTTTAACTCTGCGGGAAACGCCACAATCCGTTACCATTATCGATCAAGAGTTTATTCAAAGTTTCTCACTTAATAGTGTTGCGGACTTAATGTTTTTAACCCCTGGCATTTATGCTCAAAAAGCTGAGACCAACCGCTATTTCTTTAGCTCTCGCGGTAATCCCATTACTAATTTCCAGTTTGATGGTGTGCCCGTTAACTATTCGAGTTTCTTTAATGACGCCTCAACTGACACTATATTATTTGACCGCGTAGAAGTGGTCCGTGGAGCAACGGGACTCTTAACAGGAGCGGGCGAACCATCGGCGGCAATTAACCTTATCCGCAAACGTCCTAAAGCGACACCTGGCGGCTATGTCAGCGCAAAAGTCGGTTCATGGGATAGCTACCGCGTTGAAGGCGATGCCTCTGTTGATGTGACGGACAGTGGTGCTGTGCAGGCTCGTTTTGCCGCTGCCTATGAGAAATCAGATAGTTATATTGACCTTGCCAAAGATGAAAATCTCCAAGTTTATGGCGTGATCACGGCAAAACTCAG
The DNA here is from genome assembly GCF_000282755.1 of Shewanella sp. POL2. Taxonomy (NCBI): domain Bacteria; kingdom Pseudomonadati; phylum Pseudomonadota; class Gammaproteobacteria; order Alteromonadales; family Shewanellaceae; genus Shewanella; species Shewanella sp. POL2. Next base: position 1,349 of record NZ_AKZL01000144.1, on the reverse strand, counting down.
TGACAGTACCTTATTTACCCTAGGTGCTGATTACAGTGACCGTGATCCAAAAGGCTCAACTTGGGGTGGTCTTCCTCTATTTTATGCTGATGGCAGTTTGGCCAATGATCTACCTCGCTCGACCACAACCGCAGCCTCTTGGTCGAGTTGGCAACGTAATGGCGCGAATGTTTTTGCCACGCTTGAACATGATTTTGATAATAATTGGGACCTTAAATTTGACGTCGAACATCGTGAAGATGAGATGGACGGACACTTGCTTTATCTTTATGGCGCGCCGGATAAAACGACAGGGTTAGGAATGGGGGCATCGGCGATGATCTATCAATCGACCCGTAAACAAGATGCTGCGCGACTATTTGCTTCAGGGCCATTTGAGCTCTTTGGCCGCGAGCATAAATTGACTGCGGGTTTATTGTATTCTAAGCAAGACACAACCGCAGATTCCTATTACCCATTGAATAGCATAAGTATTGGTAACTTTTTCGAATGGGATGGCTCAGTTGCCGAACCTAATTATCCGTCGACGCCAATCTATCAAGAAGGTGAGGATATTCAAAAAGGGGCCTATCTCGCGACCCAAATTAATTTACATGATCAATGGATGTTGTTACTGGGTGGCCGCATTAGCCAATATAAGTTTGAATCAAACGCGGCGGCTGACTACAACAATAGCGATGTTTTTACGCCCTACGCGGGCCTTATATACAACCTGAACGATAGCATCTCGATTTACACCAGTTATACCGAAATTTTCCAGCCACAGGATGCAAAAGACGCGAACAATAAGCGCTTAGATCCCATGACCGGAAATAATATAGAACTGGGTGCGAAAGGGGATTTCTTCGATGAGAAACTGACCGCCAGTATTGCCGTATTTAAAGTGCAAAAGGAAAATGTGGCAGAACGTGACCCAAATTATCCCACACCTCTACCAGATGGTAGCTATCCAATGCGTGGAGTGGACGGAACCAGTAACCAAGGTTATGAAGTTGAGTTAAACGGTAGACCAGTAGAAGATTGGGATCTGTTTTTCAGCTATACCCATAGTACATCGGAAGATCAAGACGGGGCAGCCTTTAGCACTCATCTACCGAAGGATCTGATTCGTTTATCCTCGCTTTATCACTTTGATGGTGCACTCGCGGATTTAACCGTTGGCGGTAACTTAAGCTGGCAGAGTAAAATTTACAAAGATGACGCAGGTCCCAATGGCGAGCGTTCCGAGCAAGATAGCTATTATCTAGTCAATCTGATGACAAGCTATCAACTGACAGACGATGCTAAAGTTCAACTAAATATCAATAACTTATTTGATAAAAAACTATTACTCCAGCATTGATTTTTAC
>NZ_AKZL01000143.1:0-6147 GCF_000282755.1 Shewanella sp. POL2 | reverse complement strand
ATGGGGTTAGTCCAGACAAAAGATCAACAACTGTTTATCGGTGTTGATGGGGGCGGCAGTAAGTGCCGAGCCACTATCTATACTGCGGACGGTACCGTTTTAGGGACAGGTGTTGCTGGGCGCGCTAATCCGCTGCATGGTCTTGCACAAGCATTTGCATCGATTGAAGCATCGACTCGCCAAGCTCTGTTGGATGCGGGCATGAAGGAAACCGATAGCCATTTACTCGTTGCGGGCTTAGGGCTGGCGGGAGTCAATGTGCCGCGCCTGTATCAGGACGTGATCAGCTGGCAGCATCCGTTTGCAGCCATGTATGTCACTACGGATCTTCACACCGCTTGTATCGGTGCACACCGCGGCGCGGATGGTGCGGTGATCATTACGGGTACGGGGTCTTGCGGTTATGCCCATGTAGGTGATGACAGCTTAAGTATTGGTGGCCACGGTTTTGCGCTGGGTGATAAGGGCAGCGGTGCTTGGCTTGGCTTAAAAGCCGCCGAGCATGTGTTACTCGCCCTCGATGGCTTTGCCGCGCCGACTGCTTTAACCAAGATGCTGTTAAACCATTTTGGGGTAAGTGATGCCTTGGGCATCGTCGAGCATCTCGCCGGTAAGTCTTCGAGTTGCTATGCCGAATTAGCCAGAAGCGTACTCGATTGTGCAAACGCGGGTGATGAAGTCGCTCGCGGGATTGTGCAGGAAGGAGCCGATTACATCAGTGAAATGGCACGCAAGCTGTTTAGCCTCAATCCAGTGCGATTCTCGATGATCGGTGGTCTTGCCGAACCGCTACAGGCCTGGCTTGGCAGCGATGTGGTAGCAAAGATTTCTGAAACCTTAGCACCGCCAGAATTGGGTGCCATGTACTTCGCTCAGCAGCAATTTAACTCAATCAACATTAATGAATAAGCCGTTTTAGCGCATCAGTGCTAAAGCAATACCCGTATTGATTTGTAAGGTAAATAACATGACAAACACTATTATGGAGCAAGAAGCTCGCACTGCGCCGCAGAAGATTGCGGGTCAGTTAGCCGCTAACGCCGATTTAATGCAGCAGTTAGGTGAGAAACTGCGTGCTTTCGATCCCCGTTTTGTGATGATTGTGGGCCGTGGTTCATCGGACCATGCGGGTGTCTTTGCTAAATATCTTTTTGAAATCGAAGCGGGTGTCCCCACTTTTGCCGCCGCGCCATCTGTGGCCAGCGTTTACGGTAAAACCTTGAAGTTAGAAGGCGGATTAGTGATTGTGATTTCGCAATCTGGCCGCAGCCCTGATATTTTAGCCCAAGCGCGTATGGCGAAAAACGCCGGCGCGTTTTGTGTGGCGTTAGTAAACGATGAAACCGCGCCAATCAAGGATATCGTCGATGTCGTCGTGCCACTACGTGCAGGCGAAGAAAAAGCCGTTGCTGCAACCAAGAGTTATCTCGCGACGTTGTCAGCGATTTTGCAATTAGCCTCGGCGTGGACGCAGAGCGAATCCCTCGCCGCCGCAGTTAACTCCTTGCCTCAAGCACTGCAAACTGCGGTGGATGCGGAGCCACAATTGACTCCAGCATCGGTTGAAAACGTGAAAAACTTAGTCGTACTAGGCCGTGGTTTAGGTTATGCCGTGTCTAAGGAAATCGCACTTAAGTTAAAAGAAGTGTGCTCTATCCATGCCGAAGCCTTTAGTAGCGCTGAGTTCCTCCATGGTCCTGTGACCTTAGTGGAGAAAAAACTCACGATTGTGGATGTCTGCATTGGCGATGAGTCGTACGCTAGCCATATTGAACAGATTGAAAATGTGAGTCAACGTGGCGCAGATTTAGTGCATTTAAACCAAACATCGACGGATATTCACCCACGTGTTGCGCCGTTAGCCTTGCTACAACGTTTTTATATTGACGTGGCAGCAGTCGCGATTGCCCGTGGTATTGACCCTGACCAACCCGCTGGGCTGAAAAAAGTCACTCAAACGCTGTAATGGATGGCCGTTGTCGCCGCGTTAATTTGAAAAGAGGTTTGGGATGAAATTCACCTTAATTGCCGAGCAACTTTTTGATGGTGAAGCCTTCCATCGGGATGTGCCTGTCACCATTGAAGATGGCCTGATTGCAAGCTTAGACACCGCATCGGGTGCTAAGGAAATTCGCTACCCAGGCACCCTAGTGCCAGGTTTTATCGATGTGCAAGTTAACGGCGGCGGCGGCGCGTTATTCAATACTAGTCCGACGGTCGCTTGCATTGAAACCATAGGTAAGGCGCATGCTCGCTTTGGCACCACAGGCTTTTTACCCACGCTTATCACCGATGATGTGCAGGTGATGGCCAAGGCTGCCGATGCGGTTGCCAGTGCGGTCGCACAAAAGAGCGCGGGTGTATTAGGCGTACATTTTGAAGGCCCGCATCTTTCGGTTCCTAAAAAAGGCGTACATCCACAAGGTTTTATCCGCGAGATCACCGAGGCTGAACTGGCGATTTTTTGCCGTCAGGATTTAGGGATTCGAGTGGTGACCTTAGCACCTGAAAATGTCTCGCCCGAGGTGATCCGCCTGTTGGTCGAGTCGGGCGTTAAAGTGTGTTTAGGCCACTCCAATGCGGACTACGATACCGTTGTCGCAGCCTTAGCGGCGGGGGCGACAGGCTTTACTCACCTATACAATGCTATGTCACCCTTAGGTTCCCGTGAGCCTGGCGTGGTGGGGGCGGCGATTGAGAGCGAAACCGCTTGGTGTGGTTTGATTGTCGATGGCCACCATGTGCATCCAGCTGCTGCAAGAGTTGCCCTGCGCGCGAAACCCCGTGGCAAAGTGATGTTGGTGACCGATGCCATGCCGCCAGTAGGCATGGATGATGAAACCAGTTTTGAGCTGTTTGGTACTCAGGTACTGCGTGTTGGCGATAGATTAAATGCGGTGACGGGTGAACTGGCGGGCTGTGTGTTAGACATGGCGACCGCGGTTGAGAACTGTGTGAAGATGCTCGGTTTACCACTCGGTGAGGCCCTGAGAATGGCGTCTTTGTATCCTGCCGAGTTCCTTGGCATTGCCGAGAGCGTTGGTCGGTTAGTGGTAGGGCAGCGTGCCGATCTAGTGCTGCTAGATAATCAACACAAAGTGCTGGCCAACTACATTGCTGGAAATGCGGTTTATGTTCGCCCTTAGTGTGGGTTGAGTCAGTAAAGCGTTAACCTTGGCCCTTGTCGTATTTTGATGACAGGGGCTAAGTTTTTTTATTGTACAGTCTGTATTTTGCTCAAAAGTTATAAAATAAGTGAAATAACAATAATAAAGGATAATGGTATGAGTACGACTGCGCCGGGAACTATCACCAATACGGGCGTGAATGCTCAGGATGCTGCCACGAAAAATAGTCAGTCAAAACCGCGGTTGATGTCCCTCGATGCCTTGCGTGGCTTTGATATGTTTTGGATTTTAGGTGGCGAAGCCCTATTTGGCGCCTTGCTTATCTTGACGGGCTGGGCTGGCTGGCAATGGGGTGATATCCAAATGCACCATAGTGAGTGGAATGGGTTTCGCTTCTATGATTTGATTTTTCCGCTGTTTATTTTCCTCTCAGGTGTTGCCCTTGGATTATCGCCAAAACGCTTAGATAAACTGCCAATGCATGAGCGTATGCCTGTGTATCGCCACGGGATTAAACGTCTGTTTCTTTTGTTGTTGCTTGGCATTCTTTATAACCATGGTTGGGGGACGGGAGCGCCTGTCGATCCTGAAAAAGTCCGTTATGCCAGCGTCTTAGGTCGAATTGCCTTTGCGTGGTTTTTTGCTGCCTTGCTGGTCTGGCATACCAGTTTGAGGACCCAAGTGCTGGTGGCCTTGAGCATATTAGTGGCCTATGGCGCGGTACAACTCTGGTTGCCGTTTCCTGGTGGACAGGCTGGAGTGTTATCACCCACTGAGTCAATCAATGCTTATGTGGATAGCCTTTTATTGCCAGGTATGAGTTATCAAGGACGAACGCCCGATCCTGAAGGCGTGTTATCGACACTGCCCGCCGTAGTCAACGCCTTAGCGGGTGTGTTTGTCGGTCACTTTATTGTGAAATCCCATCCAAAAGGGGAGTGGGCTAAGGTTGGCTTATTGAGCGTTGCTGGAGGTGTTTTTTTGGCCCTAGGCTGGTTGCTGGATGGGGTTATTCCCGTCAATAAAGAGCTGTGGACAAGCTCATTTGTATTGGTCACTAGCGGTTGGAGCATGCTGCTGTTAGCGCTGTTTTATGCCCTAGTGGATGTGCTCAAATGGCAAAAGCTCACCTTTATTTTTGTGGTGATAGGCACTAACGCCATCATTATTTATCTGGCCTCTAGTCTGGTGGATTGGAAGTATATCGCCCAGAGTGTGTTCGGTGGCGTTATCGCGGCATTACCGGAAAATGCTCAGCCCTTAGCGGCCGTGATTGGTTTGCTCACCGTTCAATGGTTAGTGCTGTACTGGATGTATCGTCGCAATATTTTTGTGCGGATCTAGCGTTGGTATCTGATTTCTCCTCAAGCCACAGACTCACCTCTGTGGCTTTTTTATTTCTATTAAACAGAGGGCTCATAGCATTTATGGCCGTAAATCAGGTATTAACTGAGTGTTTGTGGCTCATTTTGGGGCAAATAGGGTCATTTTGCGGACTAAATCGCAAATGACAGCGTTGTCTTTTTGTGTTGTTTGTTTTAACATCACTGAAACAATGGTGCGTTTGGATGATAACATTAGCCATTGCAGATGAGTTGCGATACGGATGTGCGGAATACTCAGCGGTTTTTTGTCCCGCCATCACCTTAAAAATTAATTACTATAAGAAGCAGGTTTATGGAAATGACACTCGATAAAAGCCAGCAGAAAAGCAGTTTTCTCCCCATGGCGATAGTGGCAGCACTCTTTTTCATCCTCGGATTCGCAACTTGGTTGAATGGATCTTTGATGCCCTATTTAAAACAGATTTTGCAACTCAACCCCTTCCAAGCCTCATTAATCCTGTTTTCTTTCTATATCGCGGTGACCTTTACTGCACTGCCCTCGGCGTGGCTTATCCGTAAAGTGGGCTACAAAAATGGGATGGCCTTGGGCATGGGCGTGATGATGCTCGCGGGTTTACTGTTTATTCCAGCGGCGAAGACTCAAGTCTTCGCCCTATTTTTATTTGCCCAATTAGTTATGGGGGCGGGGCAGACGTTACTGCAAACCGCAGTAAATCCTTATGTTGTTCGTCTTGGGCCTGAAGAGTCTGCGGCGGCGCGTGTTAGCGTGATGGGTATTTTGAACAAAGGTGCGGGGGTGATTGCACCGTTAGTGTTCTCTGCGTTGATTTTAGATAGTTTTAAAGACCGTATCGGCACAACATTAACGCAAGTACAAATTGATGAAATGGCCAATAGTTTGGTTTTTCCTTACTTAGGCATGGCGGTGTTTATCGGTGTTTTAGCCTTGGCGGTGAAAAAATCCCCATTACCAGAATTATCTAATGAAGATGAAGTCGCTGAGCATACAGATAAAAGCCAGATTAAAGCGGCGTTGTCTCACCCTAACTTAGCATTTGGTGTGTTGGCATTGTTTGTGTACGTAGCGGTAGAGGTGATCGCTGGCGATACTATAGGTACCTTTGCGTTATCTTTAGGCGTTGAGCATTACGGGGTCATGACCTCATACACTATGGTTTGCATGGTGCTGGGTTATACGCTGGGGATTATCCTTATCCCTCGCATTATTTCTCAACCGACAGCGCTGATGATTTCCGCAATTTTAGGCATATTACTCACCTTAGGCATTCTGTTTGGGGATAACAATTCCTACGCTATTGCTAACACTTTGTTGGTGCCTTTTGGGGGCGTAGCTTTACCTGATACCTTGCTATTGATTGCTTTATTAGGATTAGCCAATGCGATTGTGTGGCCTGCCGTATGGCCTCTTGCTTTGTCGGGCATGGGCAAATTGACGAGCACGGGTTCTGCGCTCCTTATCATGGGGATTGCCGGCGGTGCCTTTGGTCCAGTGTCTTGGGGGTTAATGAGTTCGGCAACGGATATGGGGCAGCAGGGCGGGTATATGGTGATGTTACCTTGCTATCTGTTTATTCTCTTCTATGCAGTGAAAGGCCATAAGATGCGTCACTGGTAATCGGTTATCACGCGATGTAAAAAAGCCCTCAACAGAG
>NZ_AKZL01000142.1:0-6322 GCF_000282755.1 Shewanella sp. POL2 | reverse complement strand
TCAGCGACAAGATTCTGATCCATGAGCGCAAATTGCTGCGTCAACAAGCCGATACCGTTCAGGCATTTACCCCAAAACCTTCGGCACTCGCCACTAAAGAGCAGCCAATTGCCATCATAGGCGGGGGACTCGCGTCAGCGCATCTAATGCTATCACTCGCCGAACGAGGCCAAAGTAGCATATTGTTTTGTAAGGATAATGAGTTAGGCCAAGGCGCGTCTGGTAATCGCCAAGGGGCGATCTATCCCCTACTCACGCCAGAAAATGATGAACTTAGCCGTTTTTTCCAACAGGCGTTTCTATTCAGTCGCCGCCGAATCGAGGCGCTGAGTCTTGCATCAACGATGGGCACGAACGGAACATCTGGAGTGACACCAATTTCCCATGATTTTTGTGGTGTGCTGCAAACGGGTCATGATGAGCGCAGCCAACAACGGCTCGATAAAATCATCCAAAGCCAAGACTGGCCGGAGGAAATCGCCTACGCCGTTGATGCGAATGAAGCCAACGAGATTGCCCGAATAGGTATTGATAAGGCTGGATTTTTCTATCCCCTTGGGGGCTGGGTATGCCCATTTGAATACGCCAAAGCCGCGGTAGATAAGGCCTCGCAGCTTGCCAATGTGCAGTGCCATTTCAATACCAAGATCACCGAAATCGAGTGTGATGCAAAGGCTTGGTATCTCCACAGTCAAGGCCAACGTTTTGGACCATTCCGCCAACTCGTACTCGCCAATGGCGCGCAACTCACCCAATTTTCGGCCAGTGAGCGGTTACAGATAAGTCCGTTTCGCGGCCAAGTGAGCCACGTCCCCGCCCAATTTAAGCTGAGCCAACTGGCGACAGTGTTATGCGCCAACGGTTACCTCACGCCGAGTCATCAAGGCTTGCATTGCCTCGGCGCCAGCTACGTAAAAGCAGCAGAGCACCTCGATTTTTGCCCGCAGGAGCAACGGGAAAACCTGGGGAAAATGCAAGAAAGCTACCCCAATCAAGCCTGGGTTGACGATATCGACATCAGTGGCAATAGCGCCCGAGTTGGCGTGCGCATGGTAACGCGGGATCATTTCCCTATGATGGGCTGCGCGCCCGATGTGGCTGAAATATTGGCGCGCTATGAACAGCATCAACTCAATCAGCAGCAGGCCGAACAAAGCAAGCATTATTGGCAAACAACCCAGGCTCCGATCCTCGATGGCCTTTATATCCTAGGTGGTTTAGGGTCGCGGGGGCTAAGTTCAGGGCCGTTGGCGGCCGAATGCTTAGCGGCACAATTAACCGGTGAGCCGCTTCCACTGGATTGGCCAACCTTAAATAAACTCAACCCAAATCGGATGTGGTTACGCAAATTACTAAAGGGTAAAGCACTTTAGTAAAGTGCGGCCTGAGTGAAAACTAGTTGATTAAAACAAAGGCTTATCATTGAATGCTAATCAGGCTTGCATCTAATCGCACCAGTGATTGGCAGCCCAAAACAAAAAGGATTAAGCAGTGCTTAATTCTTTTTGTATTTAGACTGAGCATTAACTATTAAGCGTTAACCCTAGAGCGAAGTACCCTGCTTAGTCGTTTTTACTCGAGTGCGATTATTGTTGTCGCGACTTTGACGGATCAAGGCATCACCATCGAACTCGGTTTGAGCTGATACTTGCTCACGATGGGCTTTCGCTAATCTATCGTACAGCAGCACATTGACCGACGCAGCCAGATTCATACAGCCTACAGTCGGCACATACACCACGGCATCCGCTCTATCGATAATCTCTTGGCCAATGGTGCCATCCTCAGGGCCAAACACATAAAAGGCTTTCTCGGGATGCACAAACTCCGGCAAAGGCGTCGCCCCTAGGACTAAATCCACGCACACCAGTTTCGTGTCAGAGGTGAGCGCATCGAGTAAGGAGGCCACTCCAGTCAATGGAATCCGCTCGGCGGCGCTCTGCGTATCGGCGTTATATTGCTGCGGCCCACGGGCGGCATATTCATAGCGTTTACCCGTGTAAAACACCGCATCGACACCATAACACCCCGAAGCGCGCATAATGCCGCCTACGTTCGTCGGAGTTTTCGGATTGACTAGACCGATATAAACCGCTTGCTGCCCCTCAGGTTCAGCCATGGCATCAACCGAAGTCGTCGTGGATATACTCATTAATTAGGCCGCTAAATGACTAACAATCTTGCCATGTAATTGTGTCCAAGCCGCTTCCACTAATGCAAAATCGGCATCATTTAATTCTTGGCGCGCCAGTGCTAAACAGTCGGTCATTTTTTCAAGTAAGGCTTCTAACGTGCTCTCGCCTTCGTCTTCGAGTTGCGATAACACCACCGCCACATGGCCTTGCAGATAACCGCAGGCAAATAAGGCGTCGTCATCACCATGGCTTACGACAGACTCAATCCACTGTTCTAGTGCTTCTTCATACTGCTCTAACATCGGGTCAAACTCTCCAATAACGTATTTCGCCCAAATGGCCGCTGGCCCCTCGGTGCTTGCAATCTCCGAGGAGAATAAATCTGATTAGTCGGGGTTGGCCACCTGATACATCACATAATCATGGTAACCCGTCGTCACTTTGTAATAGCCACAAAGCTCACGATCTAATTGAGGGTCGCCACTATCCACAATTAAGGGGCGTCCTTCAAGTGCTTTTAGCTTAGTTTTTGTGGCGAGGATAATAATATTGTCCTTACCGAGGCGGCGGATCAGCTCTGGCGACAACTGCTGGTTGCCACGACCGAGAATATGCCCCTGCCCGCCAATCAAGGTAATAACCAGTTTTGCCGGCTTATCTTGAGTAAAGTCGAGCAACTGCTTGGCGGTTAAATCACTCGCCACCAAGGCTTTATCTTGAATAAGATCAACCCCCAACAGGGTGTTATCGAGCCCAAGCTCTTCCATTACAAAGGCGACCGTGCTGCCCGAGCCCATAATGTACAGCTCGTCTTCCATTTGCTGGATAACATCGGCGGCAATATCGGCAAGCACGAGCTCATCGACCTCTTTTCCGCCCATCTTTACTGCTTGTACATAACGGGGTTCAGCGGGCACTAATAGCTCACCAAAGCGTTTGGCGCGCACCGTGCCTTGGCGAAAAGCTACTTCATCGATATCCATCACATCGGCACTCATCAGGCTGACTAACTCACCCTCAAGCAACATTTTGACCACCATACCCGCAGCATGGGGCGTGATGCCGTAAACACCTGAATGGATTTTTACTCCAGCAGGAACACCAAGCACGGGTAATTTATCGTCGATAACGGCTTGTTCAAACACGCTATACACATCACGCGCCGTGCCATCGCCCCCCGCAAACAGTAATAAATCCAACGGTTCGTTCAGCAAGGTACGCACTACGGCTTGCGTGTCGACGGCTTGGGTTTTATCCGGAGTTTGATACACCACACGGGTGTTAAAACCTAAGGCGTTGGCGGCATCCTCCCCCATCACACCTGAGGCGGTAATGATTTCGATATCTTTGGCAAAAGGGGCAATCACTTCTAAGGCTTGCATCATACGCTTTATCGCCTTGGGCTCGGCGCCTAAGGCAAGGGCTTCTTCTGCCACGCCATCGCTGCCCTTAAGACCCACACTGCCACCTAAACCCGCCAGTGGATTGATGACTAAGCCTAAACGAAACCGGACCACCTTAACCTCTCTTGTTAATTATTCTAGTTTTTACAATGAGTTACTTTCAAAATCAATATAAGCTTATGCAGCAACCGCTTGCGCCCTATCCTTAGGGATCAAAAATACCGCTAACATGGCCGCAAAGGCACAGGCCGCCGCAAATACCCAAGACCATACAGCGCCGCTACCATCACCCCAGATATAACCGCAAATCCAAGTGCCGAGTGCGCCGCCAACCCCAAAGCTTAAGCTGGCATACAGGGCTTGCCCTTGGCTGCGATGACTGGCATCAAAATTTCGATGCACAAATTGAATCGAGGCCGCATGGGTCAAGCCGAAGGTGAACGCATGCAGCACTTGGCTTAAGCCCAGCAATAACATGCTCTCTACGCCAAAGGCGACCAACAACCAGCGCACGGCGGTCATGGCAATACTGACGACAAGCAAGGTATTGACGCCATAACGTCCAAGCAAGCGAGGCGCAAACATAAACATCACGATTTCGGCCATTGCACCGAGGGCGACAAAAATCCCCGCGGCCGCTTCGGTATAACCCGCCTGCTTAAGATAGAGCACAAAGAAACCGTAAAAAGGCCCTGCGCTCATCTGTAATAACATCGCCGACACCATGAACCACAGAATGGGTTTAGTCCATTTAAGTGGCTGGCGCTCTTGTCCTTGTGGGCGCATAGCCCGATTGGCTGGCAATGGCAAGGCACACACCAGCATCCCTGTAAACAAAACTAAACCAATATAGGGCAACACCTCGGTGCCCCATTGACCAATGGCAAAACCGGCGCCGACCACTAAGCAGATATAGCCAATGCTGCCAAAGCTGCGGATTTGTCCATAGCGGCTGGCATTTTCACCTAAGGTTTCGAGGGTGATCACCTCAAGCTGCGCCAAAATCGCGTTCCAGAAGAAGGTATACAGCGCAAGGCTGAGCGCCATATACACAAAACCACCGTGGTAGAAAAAGCTTAAATACGCCAGCATCGCCGCGCCCGCGCCCATCTTAACCAATTCAGAGCGCATGCCTGTGCGATCGGCCACCTTCGCCCACACATTGGGAGCCACGATACGCGTCGCCATTAAAATCGCGAGCAAAAAACCGATTTCTTGAGGGTTAAATCCCCGGTTTTCGAAGAAGACCCCAAGGTAAGGGATCATAGTGCCGAGAATTGAAAAGAAGAAAAAATAACAGGCACATAGCCAGCGTAACTGCTGGCTTGTGCTAGAGATTGTAGGCATTAACGCATTCCATTTATTACACAGCCGCTATGCATCTTTATTCCATGCAGACTGTCTCATTCATCGCGCCTATCTCATGCCGAGAATCGGTGTATGACTGCGAACATCCTGATTTTGAGCTCTGTGTCTTAACAGATGATCCATCAACACAATCGCCAGCATAGCTTCGGCGATCGGTACCGCGCGGATCCCGACACAGGGGTCGTGACGACCTTTAGTCACCACTTCTGCCATTTCACCTTGGGCCGTCATGCTTTGACCCGGCACACTGATACTCGAGGTTGGTTTTAATGCGATATGAGCAATAATCGGTTGACCCGATGAGATGCCGCCGAGGATGCCGCCCGCATGATTAGATTCAAAACCCTGCGGCGACATTAAATCGCGCCCTTCTGAGCCCTTTTGCGTCACAACCCCAAAACCATCACCAATTTCCACGCCTTTTACCGCGTTTATGCCCATTAAGGCATGGGCGATGTCGGCATCGAGCCTATCGAACACAGGCTCACCCAGTCCAACAGGCACGCCCGTCGCCACCACCGAAATTTTTGCACCAATGGAATCACCGGATTTTTTCAGCTCGCGCATATACTCATCCAGCGCCTCGAGCTTAGTCGCATCGGGGAAGAAAAAGGCGTTCTGCTCGATTTGACTAAAATCGAGGGTCTCGGCACTAATCGGTCCAAGTTGCGACATATAGCCTTGGATATTAATCCCATGCACTTGCTTTAAATACTTTTTCGCCACAGCGCCTGCAGCAACCCGCATAGCGGTTTCGCGTGCCGATGAACGGCCGCCACCACGGTAATCACGCAGGCCATACTTTTGCTGATAGGTGTAATCGGCATGTCCTGGACGGAATAAATCTTTGATATTGGAATAATCTTGGCTGCGCTGATCGGTGTTTTCGATCAAAAGCCCAATGGAGGTGCCCGTGGTTTTGCCCTCAAACACACCGGATAAGATCCGTACTTCATCAGGCTCACGACGCGCGGTGGTATAACGGGATGTGCCAGGACGACGGCGGTCTAAATCATGCTGCATATCGGCTTCGGTGAGTTCGAGCCCTGGTGGGCAACCATCAATAATACAACCGAGCGCCACACCGTGACTTTCACCAAAGGTAGTCACCACAAAATTTTGACCAATACTGTTTCCAGACATCCGCTTTTTACACCTTAAATGATTTGCTTATCGCTCCGCGCCCAGCAATGGCTGGACAATTCTTTTTCCCGCTGCAAGCCTAACTGGCAGCGGGAAAAGACTCAACCTAATTTATTATTGCGCGTCGCGATAAATAGCAAAAAGCGATTGATGTTCGACCAGTTGGTCGCGCGTCAACACAAACACACCGTCACCGCCGTGTTCAAAGTTAACCCAGGTAAACGGCACTTCAGGGAATTGCTCCATCAGATGCACCATAGAGTTACCCACCTC
>NZ_AKZL01000141.1:0-6758 GCF_000282755.1 Shewanella sp. POL2 | reverse complement strand
TGCGCCTATCATCAGTAATCAAGAGTTTGGTTACTTCGAGAATCAGATTGCAGGTGCTGTTGTAGCTAATGTGGTGGCATCGGATATCGATGGCACAGTGACAGGCTTTAGCTTCAAGTGGGCAGATGGCAGCTACCATGCCGTTAGTGAAGATGGTTACTTCTCCATTGACAATACAGGCAAAGTCACAATGACTGCCTCTGGCGCTGCCGCAGCAGTCAACGATTTTGAACAGGCACCAAACTCAGGTGTCTATGTAGTGACAGCCACTGACAACAATGGGGCGAATTCTGATGCTAATATCACTCTGTTTGAAAAAGATCTGGACGACACTCCACCAGCCTCACCAACGGTCTGGATCGTCGATGATGGTATGCCAGGTGATGGTCTACTGACCGCCAGCGAGATCGCTAGCGGCGGCGCAGACGTGCAGATAAGTGTGAGTATTGATGGTGCAGAATTTGTGGCCGGCGGTTATGTCACGCTCACCATTAATGGTGGTGCAGCAATTGAACTGAGCTTTACCGACTTCACTGATAATGGCAGTGGTACCCTTACCTTTGGTAACTTTACCTACGCTAACGGCGTTATCAGCTGGAGCGAAGCCGCGCCTACTGCAGGTCAAAGCATCACTGTGACTGCAACGCAAACCGACACTGTAAGTAACACCTCTGCACAAGACTCCGATACTGCGACTGTATATCAACCTAACTCTTGCAACGTAACAGTTAATGAAAGCAGTCTACGCGATAATATTCCTGACACCTTCTCTAATACTATTAGCTTTACTGCAGGTAATCAGAATATTACACAGTTCCGTTTTAACGCTTCCTCTATCTCTGCGGCAACTAACCTAGCTGCAGGTGTAAGTATCGTTTGGGCGCTAGCCGCGAATGGTGCGTTAGTAGGAACCATCGATGGTATTGAAGTAATTAAAGTCACTCTGAGTGGCACTTCTGTGACGTCAGGGTTAACAGCGGGCACTACGGGTGCCGTTACTGTCAATGTTGAGTTATTAGACAACATCAAGCAAGTTAATGGATTAAGTGGCGAAAATCTCAGTTCACTGATTAATGGAATCGTCATTGAGGCTGTAGGTGCCGATAATAGCGTATTGACAGGCAATGTAAGCATTACCATCAATGATGACGTGATTAATATTGCCCCAAGTGCTGGCTCTGGAGTCAATAGTGCTACGGCAGTCGATATTGTTGGCACTCTTAATATCCTAGGCGCAGATGGTAATGACCATACCGCTACGGATAACTACAGCGTGAGTCTGAGTGCAAACGTGACAGGTTGGAACGGCACAAGCACAACCTTCGCCGACTCAGGCATTACTGCGGGCGGACTCACTGTCTATTACTATGTCGACCCAGCTCATCCAAATGTCCTGATCGCCTATACCGATACCAGTGGTACAACTTCCGCCTATACCCATGGTACTAATCAGACATTAATCTTTACCCTAACGACCAATGCAACTACTGGTCAATACATTTTCGATATGAATCAGGGTATTGATAAGCTAGCAACCATACAAATCGCTGGACTTGTAGGAGGAAAAGGAGGCATTGGTGAAGCGGTATATGTCACTTATGATCCTGTAACCCATGGTTATGGTGTTTACAACGACATTACTAAGATTCCCACAGATGCAGACATTGCCTTCACCCTGACTGCACGTGACGGCAATAATAACGTTGCTCAAGTAAACGGCACTAATAATGGTTTCGGAGTTGCAAATCCATTTGTGAATGGTGATGAAGTATTAATTGTGGATTACTCAGAAAATGCAGCGACTGCAAGCTTTAGCTTTACAGGGGCCACACAAATCCACTATAAGGCCTATGATGATCAAGGTAACTTGTTGCATGAAGGTAATATTACTAATGGTCAGCTCATCCAAAATGTGGGTTCTATCGCATACATTGAGCTATCAGCCCTAAGCGGAACTAGCTTCCAGTTTACGGGCACTACAGCACAAACCATTGTGAGCTCAAGCCAAAGTCTCGATTTGAGCTTTGTTGTAACCGCTACTGATAGTGATGGGGATAAATCATCTGGTAATCTGAATGTACATTTAGACCCACCAAGTACAACACCGCTAGTGCCAGTAGCACTGACACCTAATACTTTTGCTACCTTGAATGAAGCAGATCTACAGGCAGGAGCACCAGATTCAAGTGTCCAAACACTGAGCTTTAAGTCTGGAAGCAACTCAATTGGCAGCTTCCAGTTTGGCGATATTAGTAATATCTCTGTAGTGGGCATCAACGCTCAAATTCATTGGGCAGTTAATGATCAAGGTCAGTTAATTGGTACTGTGTATGGGCGTGAGGCCATTCGTTTAACTCTAGATTGGGATCGCATCAACGCAGGTGAGCAAGGTGATGTCACCGTTACCGCTCAGTTGTTAACGAATCTGCCACACAGCGTCAACACCAACAGCCTAACTGTTAATGGTATTCAGGTTATTGCCGTCGACGGTGTCGGCAATACCGCACATTCCAATGTGACCGTGACTGTCGCAGATGATGTTAACCTTGCCCAGAACGACACGGCTCAGCTTGATGTGGTGGTTGATTCCTTCAACTTCTCAGGCATTGTTGCCAACTGGACTGGTGTTGCTGGCGGAACCTATGTCAACACATACGATGGTCCTGATAACGATAACGGTAACGATCAACTCCGCTGGGGTTCTACCAATGGTAGTCAGTCAGGTTATGGTTTTGCTGATAATGACGCTGCACTAAATGGCTCCTTATCTTTAAACCAAGACATAGTGCTGGGTAAATTTACGCACTATAACTATTCTATTGACTCTGGAACTTCAATCACTGCAGCGACAATGAAAGTGACATTTAACGTAACTGATGCTTACGGCGTAGTCACTCCAGTCACATTGACGCTTAACTTTAGTCATAATGAAACACCAAATAGCAATGATCCTGTTTCATCACGCGATATAGTTACTGTTGGGCAAACCAGTGTCACCTTTAACTACGAAGGTCAGATGTATACAATGCAGGTTGTTGGATTTAAAGACACTAATGGCAACATTGTTACCTCTATCTACACCAATGAGGGTGCTGCTACTAGCTATGAGTTAGTCGTACGTATGGTGGCTGGAAATGGCTACACTCTGCCTCACACTGATGGCAATGTGCTCACCAATGATGTGGCTGGTGCCGATGGCGTGCTGACAGTAATTGGCGTCGCCACAGGAGACCACACAAATACTGGCGTTTCTGGTCAAGTTGGCACAACGATAATAGGAACCTACGGTAATCTAGTCCTTAATGCTGATGGTACTTACCAATACCAATTAACGGCGAGTGCAAACACCATTCCTGCTACGGGAGCAATCGAAACCTTCACCTACACCACCCAAGATGGCGACGGTGATAAAGCAAGTGCCACCTTGAAGATTGATGTTAATCCGGTCAATGCCAATGGTATCAATATTGCTGACGCTAACTTGATTTCAACTCAAGGCTCTAACTTAAATGACACAATCATTGTCGAGCATGGAGAAAAAGCAAACTCTGCAGGACAAAAAGTACTCAACGTCTCATTTGGTGGAGGTCAAAGCGGCATAATTACCAATAGCTCAAGTAAAGAAGTCGTTGCATCTGGCGCTAACAACAAGAGCTATACCACTAGTAGTGCTCAAGTGGTTAGTGGCGGTGACGGTAATGATCATATCGAAACAGGTAAGGGCGATGACGTTATATACGCTGGCAAAACTGGTGCAATTGGTTATGGAACTGATGACCAACTTGAGTTATCAGTGAATGCTCTATCAACTCACCATATAATGACAGGCACATTAAGCGGTACAAATAGCATCGTTGATAGCGATGGCTTGTTATTAGCCAATGATGTTGCATCTCAAAGAGCTGACGTTGTGAACGGCGGTAGTGGTAACGATAGAATTTATGGTCAATCCGGCTCTGACATTCTCTATGGTCATATAGGAAATGATTATATTGACGGCGGCAGCCATAACGATGCGCTTCGCGGCGGTGAAGGCAACGATACCTTAATTGGTGGCCTTGGTGATGATGTACTACGTGGCGATAGTGGCGCAGACACCTTCGTATGGCGCTATGCGGATGCTGACAAAGGCACAGACCACATCATGGACTTCAATGTGAGTGAAGATAAGCTCGATCTGAGTGATTTACTCCAAGGAGAAACGGCTGGCACGTTAGAAAGCTATCTAAGCTTTAGCTTAAACAATGGTTCAACCGTGATCGATATCGATGCAAACAAGGATGGCACGTTCGATCAACATATTGTGCTTGATGGGGTTAACCTCTATAGCCAATTTGGTGCAACGGATAATGCGGGTATTATTAATGGATTGCTCGGAAGCAATGGTAATGGCCCACTCATTATTGATACAGCGCCACCAGTAACACCTGATGCACCTCAAGGAGTGACACCACTGACCGATCCACACAACAATATCATTCCTTAATAAAAAATCAGTTCGGATGGCCTATAGAAATATAGGCCATCATGACCGATACTTCTGATAAGTAAATAAAAAATCAAAGGATAGATAATTAGGTGCCTGTTACAGCGTCTGAAAAAGTTGAGCAGTGGACGATATCCGCATCACAGCGGGTAATTGTTGACCCACTGCTAGATTGTTTAGTGCTTCTGACTGAACATTTTGGTAATCCATGCTCAAGTGAATCACTTGCGGCAGGCTTGCCTTTGTCTGGAGCGGTATTAACACCCGACCTGCTTCCTCAAGCAGCATCTCGTGCAGGGTTAGCAGCAAAATTATCTCGTAAGGGTTTAAATGAGATCTCGCCGATACTGCTACCCTGTATTTTATTATTAAAAGACAAGAAAGCCTGTATTCTGCGGGAATTAGACCTCGAATCAGATAGAGCAATCATCCAACTGCCAGAAACGGGCGGTGAAGAAAAACTCACCATTGAGTCACTTGAAACTTTGTATGTAGGCTATTTGTTCTTAGTCAAACAAGAATATCGTGGCGACATGGGGTTTGATGTCTATTTGCACGATAATAAAACCCACTGGTTAGTTCAAACCTTAAAAGACTCCGCGCCCATTTATCGAGATGCGTTAATCGCCTCGGTGTTGGTCAACATATTTGCCTTAGTTTCTCCCCTGTTTATTATGAATGTGTACGACAAAGTCGTACCTAATTTAGCTTTTGACTCCCTTTGGGTATTAGCGATTGGCGCATCAATTGCCTATTTATTTGACCTTGTTATGCGGCAACTTAGAAGCTACCTAATTGATGTAGCAGGGAAAAAAGTTGATATCATTGTCTCGTCGAAGCTATTTGCCAAAGCAATTGGTATTCCATTGGAAAAACGTTCCCCAAGCATTGGTGGTATGGCAAAACAACTGGGAGAATTTGATAATATTCGGGAAATTTTAACTTCAGCAACGATAACAACACTTGTCGATCTTCCTTTCGCACTCTTTTTCCTTATCGTGATTTATATTGTTGCAGGTGATTTAGCCGTGATCCCTGTCGTGGGAGGCTTGATCATTATCGGCTTTACACTTTATACCCAACCTAAATTAAAAGCGGCGATTGAAGAAGGTAATAAGTTTTCCAGCTTAAAACATGGGCATTTGATAGAAAGTCTTTCGGCGTTAGAGTCTATAAAAGCCAACGGCGCAGAAGGTATTGTCCAAAAAAGTTGGCAACAAATGATCGGCCATAGCGCTAACTGGCAATTAAGATCCAAAAAACTGTCTAACTCAGTCTCAAATTTCGCTAACTTTATTGTGCAATTTTCCGTTGTCTGTGTGGTGATTTTAGGCGTTTATCGTGTGTCTGATAACGCTATATCTATGGGGGGGATCATCGCTGCGGTGATGTTATCGAGCAGAGCAATAGCGCCAATGGCACAACTTGCAGGACTGATGACGCGCGCCAACCACACAGCCAGTGCACTGCGTCAACTCAATGAGCTCATGGTGCAGGAAGATGAGTTTGAAAATAAAGGCCACTTGGTGAGTAAGCAGCGTTTAATCGGAAAAATTAATGCTGACCATGTTGGATTTAGTTATCCCGGCTCAGAAAAGCCAGTGCTTCACCCGCTCTCATTAACCATCAACCCAGGTGAAAGGATTGCAATTATCGGTCGTAATGGTTCAGGTAAAAGTACCTTAGCCAAACTTCTCGTTGGACTGTTCCAACCCACAACCGGTAGCCTACGTTACGATGGGGTCGATTCGGCACAAATTCATCCTAGCGATCTGCGCCGTAACTTTGGTTACTTACCGCAGGACGTCACCCTCTTCCACGGTACCATAAGAGATAACATTCTCTTTGGTACTCGCCAAGTGACAGAGCATCAACTTATCCGTGCAGTACAGCTTTCAGGTGTCAGTCAGTTCACCCATTTGGAGGCTGAAGGCCTAGATCAACAAGTCGGCGAAGGTGGCATGTCTCTTAGTCGTGGACAAAGACAAACCGTTGCCCTAGCTCGGGCGACTCTTAACGATCCGCCAGTATTGCTAATGGATGAGCCTACAGCCAGTTTAGATGCGAGAGCAGAACAACAGTTTATTCGCTCAATGCAAAATGTCAGCAAGGATCGAACCTTGCTATTAATCACTCATAAAATGCATTTATTACAATTAGTTGACCGTATTATTGTGCTTGAAAGGGGACATGTTGTTGCCGATGGTCCTAAAGCTGAAGTGTTAGAAAAACTCAATTTTGGCCTTGTAAATGGAGGCTCCAGACAATGAGT
>NZ_AKZL01000140.1:0-6945 GCF_000282755.1 Shewanella sp. POL2 | reverse complement strand
ATGCACCCAAGGTGATCGGTTGAAACAGTGATTGCGTCATAATATAACCCTCTCATTTCGTTGCAAACATACTAGCAAACTCAACAAGAGACATTGAGCGCAATAAAGACAAATGATTTTTGTTGTAAATGCAAAAATGTTCACTAACACGTCAATACGACAAGTGTTGCCCTACCGCTTACAGGGTTAGCTTAGGCTGAATAAAATCAATAAAGGCCGAGATACGTTTCGCGACGGTAGAAGATTTATAGTACACCGCATTGATCTGCTCTCGGCCGGTATTGGTGATTTTTTCACTCTCCAATAAGGGGATTAAACGCCCCTCAGCGATATCCTTTTTCACCATAAATCCCGATAAGCAGGCAATACCATTACCCGTTAATGCAAGCTGCCTTAACGTTTCACCGTTACTTGAGGTTAATGTAGGTGTAAACCGAGTAAATCCGTTCAGTGGCCAATCATTGAGGGTTTTAGGGGTAGAAAATCCCAGCAAATCGTGGTGAATAAGATCGCTGCTTTTATTGGGAAAACCGCGCCTTGATAGGTAATCTGGTGAGGCTACAATGTACAGCAAGCTTTTCCCAAGTGGCCTAGCATGCAAAGTCGAATCCGTTAAGTTGCCAATGCGGATCGCGAGATCGGTTTTCTTTTCAAGCAAATCGACAAAACCTTCGTTGGAGGTGAGTTCCAATTCAATATCGGGATAGGTTTGCTTAAATGGCTGGATAAGCGGCACTAATTGATGAAACACAAAGGGACTTGCGGCATCGACACGTAAACGGCCTCTCGGTAGCTCTCCACGAGTAATGATATCCTCTTCAGCCTGCTGGATCTGTAATAAGCCAATTCGGATGGCTTCAACAAACTGGCGACCTTCCTCGGTTAATTCGATCCGGCGAGTCGTGCGATTTAAAATAGAAACGCCAACTTGGCTTTCAACCTTGCTCACCGCCCGAGACACGCGGGCAACTTGAATATCTAACAGTTCAGCTGCCGCCGAAAAACCACCACTGTCGACGACAGCAAGCAGTATTTCTAAATCATCGGACCGTGTTTTCATTTTATTTCTCGCACCACACCCGCAATTATTGCATTTATAGCAAATATCATTGGTATAAATATCTGTATTTTACAATTTGCAAAAATCACTAAAGTGTCTCAATGAGTTGCTCGAATCCTGCGGCGGCTTTGGTTGGCACAAATTCCACCACATCAAATTCAGCCACGTCTTCGGTATAGAAAGGATCTTGCTGCAAAATAGCCTCGAGAACTGCACGCGACTCCGCCTTAGCGAAGATTACACCGCCCGTGCGTGGCACCTTACGGCCCGAAGCGATAAAAACGCCCTTGGCATAATACGCATCAAGATAATCAATATGAGCAGCTAAATGTAACTCAACATCTGCCAGCGGCTTTTTGTAGGTTAAGGTGATAACAAACATAGATATCCTTTATTCAAAACATAATCGATTTTGACAGGTGCTAACCATGATTACATGAGAGCATCTGCTGACATACTGTTCCATTATTTTTGCAGTATCAATCGCATAATGCGTCTATTGCTCACTGCTGCTGACACTTTAGCCACTGACTGGATACCCATACAACCCCATAGGAGTGTAAAATAGGCTGCCATTAGGTTACACAGCTGTTTAACTTGAGTTATCAATGGATGATGAATACGTATGTAAGCGGTTGTGCGTCAATCGACGCTGCGGCTACTATAAATTCGCTAGTTCCACCCTCTGCTTGTAGGGTTGAACACTGTGAGGTCGTTTCTGGTAGCAGCCTTTGAGGATAGCTGTCAGGCTTAGGTTCTTTTCTGCTTCTGAGCATTTGCATCATAGAGTATGAAAATGAATTTATTGGCGAATATGCTTCTGAGGGAGAGGTATATTCGCTATTTTTTAGCATCAAACACACCTTTATAGCGACCAAACCGAACTGGCACAATAATGCGTAAACTGAGCCAAAGCTATTGATTAAGCTTTCAAATTATAACGATAAATGACTCAAGGCAGCCCCGCTGCCCGCTACTGAAGGGAAGTTGCATGTCCGCGGATCAACAAACGGTTACCCCATTAGAGAATTTCTCGCCCAAGGTGGCGCAGCGCGCCGTGCATAGGGTGCAACCCGAGCTGAATTTCTGGCAAATCTTCAATATGTGCTTTGGCTTTTTGGGGATCCAATTTGGCTTTGCGCTGCAAAATGCCAACGTCAGCCGCATTTTCCAAACCCTTGGCGCCTCTATCGATGATATTCCTATCCTGTGGATTGCCGCGCCGTTAACGGGACTGCTGGTTCAGCCTATTATTGGTTATCTGAGCGATAACACTTGGGGACGCTTAGGTCGCCGCCGACCATATTTTTTAATCGGCGCCATTTGTACGACTCTCGCGATTTTTGTGATGCCGCATTCCCCTACGTTGTGGATTGCCGCGGGCATGCTGTGGATTATGGATGCCTCTATCAATATCGCCATGGAACCCTTCCGTGCCTTTGTGGGGGATAATTTACCTCCCAAGCAGCGCACCCAAGGCTATGCTATGCAAAGCTTTTTTATTGGCATCGGCGCGGTTGTGGCCTCGGCCCTACCCTATATTCTCAGCAACTTCTTTGCTGTCGCCAATACCGCACCCGCGGGCGAAATAGCCGATTCGGTGCGTTATGCCTTCTATTTTGGTGGCGCAGTGCTGTTTCTTAGCGTGGCTTGGACTGTTGTGTCCACCAAAGAATATTCCCCCGATGAACTCGCCGCCTTCCATGGCAATGCTGACGCAGGCATAGATGAGCAACAAAACCGCACACGCACCCATCAGAATTATCAATCTGCCGCTATCGTTTGGATGGCTGTAGGCGCACTGCTGACGCTTGCGGTGTGGACACAGGATTTAGATAAGCAGCTGTATATTTTAACCTTAGGGATTTTTGCCTTTGGCCCATTGCAACTATACTGCGCCCTGCGTTTAGGCAAATCAGCGCCCTCACAGCGCGCGCAACTGGGCATTGTCTTTAATGTCGTCGATGATTTATTCCATATGCCAAAGGCCATGCATCAGTTAGCCATAGTGCAGTTTTTCTCTTGGTTCGCGCTCTTTGCGATGTGGATTTACACCACCTCAGCGGTGACGTCCTACCATTTTGGCAGCAGCGATGTGTTGTCTAAGGCCTATAACGATGGTGCCGATTGGGTGGGCGTACTGTTCGCCTCCTACAATGGATTTTCGGCCATTGCGGCCCTGTTTATCCCACTGCTTGCTAAACGCATCGGCATCAAACTGACTCACACCTTTAATATGTTCTGCGGCGGTTTTGGGTTGATCAGTTTCTATTTTATCAAAGATCCCAGTCTGTTATGGCTACCCATGATTGGCGTAGGTATCGCCTGGGCCTCGATTCTATCCGTGCCCTACGCCATGTTATCTGGCGCCTTACCGCCGAAAAAGATGGGCGTGTATATGGGGATTTTTAACTTCTTTATCGTGATCCCACAGCTGCTCGCGGCCAGTGTTTTAGGCTTAATTCTTAATGGATTATTTGATGGTCAGCCCATCTATGCCCTGATCACTGGCGGCGTCCTGATGCTCTGCGCCGGGATTGCCGTGCTCTTTGTTGAGCAACCGAATACTCAGCACTCTCAAGCGTAAATCGCAGATCCTACAACTCGGCCCCCTTGGCGTTTGGGCGTTTGGGCGTTTGGGCAACTAAACGCCAAGACGTATGGCCACATAGCTTACAACAAGAATAAATCGCAATTAGCACCATCTATTGATTGGGGAGATTTTGATAAATATGGCATTGACAACAGTACCTTCGCAGCAGGCCCGCAGCTTAACTCGTAAGCCGATTGCGCTCGCAATTGCCGCAAGCCTTATCGGCATTGCCAGCTTAACGGGCTGCTCACCCTCGGCCCCCAATACAGATACATCAACACAAACAGTCACCAAAGCTACAGACGCACAGATTGCCCCCGGCGCCCCCGGTAACGCCCCAACCTGGGCGTTCTCCGGCAAAACCGGTATCGGTACTTCCTATGAGCCTTATACTCAGGGGCAATACCAAGACAGCGCGCAAAATCCCATTAGCCGAGTGTGGTTCTCCGTCGCACAGGGGATTTTAACCGAGACCATGTACGGCCTTATTCATAATGCTCAGCTCAAAGAGTTGCAATTTGTGATCACAGGCAATGGCTTTGTCGATACCGAGAAAGACAACACGATCAGCAGCATTGAATACTTAGACACCGATGCCAATGGTCGCCCACAATCCTTGGCCTATAAGATTATCAATCGCGACGTTGAAGGTAAGTATCAGATAGAAAAACATATCTTTACCGATCCCGACCGTGATACGCTGATGATGCGCGTGACGTTTACCGCCTTTGAAGCTGGCATCACACCGCATTTATACGTTAATCCCCATATCGATAATGCGGGCGCGAATGATATTGGCAGAATCGATCATCAAGCCCTTATCGCTCGTACGGCGAATCCCCACAGCAGCGTGATGACGGTGAAATCGGATATCGACTTTGCGCAGGCGACCACCGGTTTTGTCGGTGTATCCGACGGTTTGGCCGATTTAGCCGATAACGGTAAGCTCGATACGCTGTATCAGGCCACCAGCAGCGCCGAAAATCCGACTCAAGGCAACATTGCTTTTACCGCCAGTTATCCCGCACTCCAAGCGAATCAAGCTCTTAATGTGAATTTGGCGATTGGTTTTGGCCAGGATGAGGCCAGCAGTTTAGCCAATGCCAACGCCAGCTTAACGGCGGGGTATGACGCAGTGCTGAGTCAATACAACGCTGGTTGGCACAGTTATTTACAATCGCTACCGGCGATGCCTGATATGGCGCAAAGCACCACAGATAATGGCAAGCTGCTGTATACCAGTGCCATGGTACTCAAGGCGCAGGAAGATAAAACCTACGCGGGCGCCCTTATCGCGTCGCTTTCTAATCCTTGGGGCGATACTGTCCCTGCTGTCACACCGAGTACAGGCTACAAGGCCGTTTGGCCGCGCGACTTTTATCAATGCGCCATGGCATTTCTCGCCATGGGCGATACCCAAACGCCTAAAGTCGCCTTTGAATACCTTAAAAAGGTGCAAGTGAGCGATAAAACCCCAGGCTTTAGCGGCACACCCGGTTGGTTTTTACAAAAGACCCATGTGGACGGCCAAATCGAATGGGTGGGCGTACAGCTCGACCAAACGGCGATGCCTATCATGCTCGGCTGGAAACTCTGGCAGGCAGGCGTACTCAGTCAAGCTGAACTTAACCATTGGTATCAAGAGATGTTAAAAGCTGCGGCGGACTTTTTAGTCAGCGGCGGCGAAGTCAATCTTGACTGGAATCACACCCAAATTACGCCACCAAAAACCCAACAAGAACGTTGGGAAGAACAGGCAGGTTATTCGCCCTCCACCACGGCCGCAGTGATCGCAGGCTTAGTGGCCGCGAGTGATATTGCCAAGGCAGTAAACGACAGCGATGCCAGTCAACGTTATCTAGCGACCGCTAAGTCGCTTAACCAACAACTTGAAAAACACTTAGTGACGACCCAAGGTTTGCTCACAGATAGCCAAGGCATTAAGGCGCCGTATTATCTGCGATTAAGCCCCAACGGTGAGCCAAACACCGCCGAGCAACTCGCCGCCAATAATGGCCGTGCGGGATTAGATCAACGTCAGATCCTCGATGGCGGCTTTTTAGAACTGGTGCGCTATGGCGTGCGTGGCGCCACCGATAAGCTGATTAATCAAAGCCTAGCGCTGGTGGATAATACCGAGCTTGAGGACAATTTACGCCTCAAATACAACTTTATGGCAAAGGATGGCAGCAGCGTTCCAGGCTTTAGACGTTACGGTAACGATGGCTACGGTGAAGATACCCTCACTGGCGCAAACTACGCCGAATCGGGCAGTAATAGCGACAACCAACGCGGCCGCGTCTGGCCCTTCTTTACTGGCGAGCGTGGGCATTTTGAATTGGCCCTTGCCAGCGCCAAGGGAGAGCTAAGCGGTGCTCACGCACAGCAAACCAAGCAGCAACTTATCAATACCTATGTGCAAGGGATGGAAACCTTCGCCAACGCGGGTCTAATGCTCCCCGAACAAGCATGGGACGGTGTGGGTAACGCCACTCGTTACCAATATCAACTCGGCCAAGGCACTAACTCCGCCACCCCGCTCGCCTGGACCCATGCTGAATATATCAAGCTGGTACGTTCAATGAGCGACGGCCGTGTATGGGATAACTACCCCATCGTCCCTGAGGCGTTGAAATAATTTTTAAGGCTGATACCTGTGAGTAAAGCCCGCAAAACCTCAGTTTTGCGGGCTTTATGATCACAAGCGGCATATCATTCAGCACCGACTTAATACCTTTAATTTGCCCCACATCATCCATTCTGCGCACCGTAAAAGCATTCTCTGTTTTTATGTGAATACTTGTTTTTATTGCCGTTACTTCAATAAAAAATTGACTTACATAAGTCAGTCAGCTTGATCACGAGACTCCAATAGGGTGATTGTTTACTTAGGCAAATACAGGACATAAACGCCTTCGACATATGCTAAAGTTAGCCTATACTGTACATATGTACAGTATATAGATGCATATGATCATGGTTACTCCTGAACAATCAAAAATCCAATACCCTTTCTTTAGCACATCGGTGGCGGCGGGATTTCCTTCTCCCGCCAATGATTATATTGAGCAATCGCTTGATCTAAATGAGCTTTGTATCAAACACCCCACCGCAACCTTTTTTGTCAAAGTTCAAGGCGATTCGATGGTCGATGCCGGAATTTCCTCTGGTGATATATTAGTGGTTGACCGAGCCTTACAAGCCACCCATGGAGATATTGTAGTGGCGGCCATCAATGGGGAATTTACGGTAAAGCAATTGCAATTACGTCCTGTGGTGCAATTATTGCCAT
>NZ_AKZL01000139.1:0-6978 GCF_000282755.1 Shewanella sp. POL2 | reverse complement strand
AAATGGTAGCAATGGCGGGACTTGAACCTGCGACCCCAGCATTATGAGTGCTGTGCTCTAACCAGCTGAGCTACATTGCCACTTCGTTATTGCGCGCCCCTCGTAGCGAGGAACGGGGCGTATTATGCTTATTCGAGGTATCGAGGTCAACAGCTTTTTTTCGCTATTTTCCTTGATACAAACCGTTCGGCTATTACTTCACCAAACTGAGCAACAGATACACTAAATCAGCCTCTGTTGCCCGTATTTTGCCTAACTTTCTACAGCTTAGCCCAATAATGGCTAACTTATACGTTAAACAGGAAGTGCATCACATCGCCATCTTGAACGATATAAGTCTTGCCTTCTACACGTAACTTACCCGCTTCTTTGGCGCCAGCTTCACCTTTATAGGCAATAAAGTCGTCAAATGCCACCACTTGTGCACGGATAAACCCACGTTCGAAGTCGGTATGAATAACGCCCGCCGCCTGTGGTGCAGTCGCGCCTACAGAAACGGTCCAAGCACGCACTTCTTTTACGCCCGCAGTGAAGTAAGTTTGCAGGTTCAATAACTGGTAACCCGCACGGATTACGCGATCCAACCCAGGCTCTTCTAACCCAAGGTCTGCCATAAACTCATCGCGTTCTTCAACATCCATTTCAGCCAATTCTGATTCAATTGCAGCGCACACTGAAACCACAATGGCGTTTTCTTTTTCAGCAATGGCACGCACTGCATCTAAGTGTGGGTTATTGTCAAACCCATCTTCAGCCACGTTGGCAATGTACATGGTTGGCTTTAAGGTTAAGAAATTTAAGTAAGCAACAGCTTCTAATTCTTCCTTAGAAAGATCCATCGAGCGCAGCATTTTGGCTTCATCGAGCACTGGACGCATTTTCTCAAGGACTTCTACCTCAAACTTAGCGTCTTTATCGCCACCCTTAGCTCGTTTTTGCTGACGAATAACGGCGCGCTCTAAGCTATCTAAGTCGGCAAGCGCCAACTCGGTATTGATCACTTCGATGTCACGAGCAGGATCCACTTTGTTTGCAACGTGAACGATGTTGTCATCGTCAAAACAACGTACCACATGACCAATGGCATCGGTTTCACGGATGTTAGCAAGGAACTTGTTCCCTAAACCTTCACCTTTAGAAGCACCTGCAACTAGGCCTGCGATATCCACGAACTCCATGGTGGTTGGCAGTATACGTTGAGGATTAACAATTGCCGCCAGCGCATCTAAACGAGGATCCGGCACAGGCACTACACCAGTGTTTGGCTCAATGGTACAAAACGGGAAGTTTGCCGCTTCGATGCCAGCCTTAGTTAACGCATTAAAAAGCGTTGATTTACCTACGTTAGGAAGACCAACAATGCCGCATTTAAAACCCATATTCTTACCTTTCTCTCGATGATTGGCTGGCAAGTCACACTCACCAGCAAGTTTTAGTCGCACTGCCCCTTGGCAGCACATTGATAAATCGTCTTGACGTTTGAATAGCGACCTATAACAAAGCGCCTACCCAAATATTACTCCGCTTTAAAGGAGTGTAATCGAGTCATGGCTTTCACCATGTCCTCTTTAAATAAAATTTCAGTTGAGCGAACGGCTTCGTCTACGGCAGCATTGATCAGCTCTTGCTCTTTCGCGGGAGCCTTACCCAGTACGTAACCACTGACTTTATTTTTATCGCCGGGATGACCAATCCCAATCCGTAAACGATAGAAGTTTTTATCATTGGCTAATTTGGCAATAATGTCTTTTAAACCGTTATGACCACCATGGCCGCCACCGAGTTTAAATTTAGCCACGCCCGGTGGCATATCCAGCTCATCGTGGGCCACCAGAATTTCTTCAGGTGTAATACGAAAGAAATTAGCTAAAGCACCTACGGCTTTACCACTTAAGTTCATATAGGTAGTCGGTATGAGTAAACGCACATCTTTACCGTGTAATACGGCTCTGGCTGTCAGGCCAAAATACTTGCTATCGGCGACTAAGCTCACACCACAAATACGGGCTAATTCTTCCACATACCAAGCACCCGCATTATGGCGAGTCTGGGCATATTCAGTACCCGGATTGGCAAGCCCTACGATTAATTTAATTTCGCTCATGACACTCACTAATGGCACTCAATACTGCGTTAATTGGTCGATGGCAAAGCACACAGGTCGACCATATTGAGCTAATAATGCCGCTTATACTCGTTAAAAACGCGGCATTTTAGCACTCAATGCGTAAGTCAACAAATACCGAGTAAGCAAGTGCTCACAACGAGGAACTAATTGAGCCCCATCGCATACTTAAGTACAGTTTGTTTGATGGGAGAATTGATATTGGCCAATTTTAATGCGCCATTGCGAAGTAATTTAAGCGGCAAAATATCATTACTAAAGCTAGCGTAAAACACATCCATAGTGGTCATCATCAGCTGATTATCAAGGTAACGTTTTGCTTGATATTGGCTTAATACCTCGGTTGACCACCATGGTTTATCCTCAGTTAATGCCGTCTTGATGGCTGTCAATAAAGCTCCAACATCTTTAAATCCAAGGTTAACCCCTTGACCAGCAAGCGGATTAATGGTGTGCGCTGCATCCCCTAAAATCACCACATTTGGCTTAAAATAAGCCTGAGCATGCCGGCGCGTGAGCGCAAAGCTGCCCTTGGCCTCAACCGTAAAATCACTGTCTAAACGAGATGGAAAATGCTGGCGAATTTGGTCGGCCAACTGTTTATTGTTCAGTTGCATTAACTGTTTGATGCGATTGGCATCATCATACCAAACTAACGAGGCATGATTACCGGGTAAAGGTAACAAGGAACGTGGGCCGCTAGGTGTAAATTGCTGCCAAGTCACATCTTGTTGACCTTGGGCGGTTTGGATATTAATCAGCATGGCCGATTGAGCATAGTCCCAACCCGAAATCCCAATGCCCGCCCATTGGCGTACTTGAGAATTCGCACCGTCAGCGCCAACCAACAGCTTAGCCTCAAGTGAATAACCGGATTGTAAGTGCACGCTTACCGTATCAACGCCACGCGCAAAGTAGGCAACGCGCTCAGGGCAAAAGAGTTGAATATTTTCCCATTGCTGCATTTGCTCCCACAGGGCGAGCTGCACTAAACGGTTTTCAACGATATGGCCTAAATGGCTAGCGCCGATTTGTGAACTATGGAATTGAGTAATACAGCCATCAAGCTCCCAGGTTTCCAAGCCCAGATAAGGCACATTACGCATGTTAAGCAGACTCTCAAGCGCGCCTAACTGCTCGAGTAACTGTTCAGAGGCCACGCTTATCGCCGACACGCGTACATCTAATGCCTGCTCGGGGGAATAAGCCTCGGGCGTAAAGGACTCAACTACAGCAACGTTAAGTCCTTGCTGTGCAAGACCAATCGCCGTTGCCGCGCCCACCATGCCGCCACCGACTAAAACCACATCAAAAGATTGAGTCTCTGATGTTATCGATGCAGATTGCTGTGTTTGGCTCATTGTTTGGCTCATCTTAATTACCACTCATATTGTTGTTTAGACTTGTCAAATGCACCTTGTCACACCATCGCCATTCGCAACTGCTGCGCTGTAAATAATGCATTGGCTGCCACACCAACCATGTAAACGTTACCGTCAGTTACCGCAACAGGCTCGATTATGCCCTATATCACTACACCACGGAAATGTTGAACGTATTTCGACTCTAAATCCGTGAAGACATTGGCATTTGCTCCAGCAATAGCTTGTTGCCAATGGCAAATGTCGCACTAAGTCACCAAGAATAAATCACCTAAAACCCATCAATAGCGATAAACCTAGCTTCTTTGTGGGTATCATAATCCGATAGGATTAGCGAGTAAAAATGTGGACAACGCTGGTCAGCAGCCACAACTGCGGGTAAAATGTCGCGCTATTTTGACTGGGCGGTCTGTTGGTCTTTTTACAAGGCAACGACGGCTCGGGACTCTTTTTACAGGGCAGCGTAGGGCAACACAACTGATGAGCAAAAAACTCCATATTAAAACTTGGGGCTGTCAAATGAATGAGTACGACTCATCTAAGATGGCGGATCTTTTAGGCGAATACCAAGGTTACACCTTAACTGAAGAAGCAGAAGAAGCAGATATTCTGCTGCTGAACACTTGTTCTATCCGTGAAAAAGCACAGGAAAAAGTGTTCCATCAGTTAGGTCGTTGGAAAACACTCAAAGATAAAAATCCTGACCTGATTATTGGTGTGGGTGGCTGTGTTGCATCTCAAGAAGGTAAAGCGATTAAAGACCGAGCTCATTGTGTTGACATCATCTTTGGACCACAGACGCTTCACCGTCTACCGGAGATGATCGAACAAGTACGCCGCGGCGATAAAGCTGTGATCGACGTGAGTTTTCCTGAGATCGAAAAATTTGACCGTCTTCCCGAACCACGCGCCGAAGGCCCAACGGCGTTTGTGTCAATTATGGAAGGTTGTAGCAAATACTGTTCATTCTGCGTGGTACCTTATACCCGTGGTGAAGAAGTCAGCCGCCCATCGGACGACATCATTCTTGAAATTGCCCAACTGGCAGAACAAGGTGTGCGCGAAGTTAACCTGCTCGGTCAAAACGTCAATGCTTACCGTGGCGCAACCCACGATGGCGGGATCTGTACCTTTGCCGAGCTATTACGCTATGTTGCCGCTATCGACGGCATCGACCGTATTCGCTTCACCACCAGTCACCCCATTGAATTTACCCAGGATATCATCGACGTTTACGAAGATACGCCTGAATTAGTCAGCTTCCTGCACTTACCAGTACAGTCAGGTTCTGACCGCATTCTCACCGCAATGAAACGTGGCCATATGGCGATTGAGTACAAATCTATCATCCGCCGTCTGCGTAAAGCCCGCCCTGATATCCAAATCAGCTCCGACTTTATTATTGGTTTCCCTGGTGAAACTAAAGAAGACTTCGCCGATACCATGAAGCTGATTGAAGATGTAGGTTTTGACCACAGCTTTAGCTTTATCTACAGTGCGCGCCCAGGCACGCCAGCGGCAGATTTACCCGATGACGTTGATATGGAAGAGAAAAAGCAACGTCTGGCGATTCTACAAGACCGTATCACTCAACAGGCCATGCGTTACAGCCGCCATATGATGGGTACAGTGCAACGCATTCTGGTTGAAGGCCCCTCGGTGAAAAACCCGATGGAACTGCGCGGTCGCACCGAAAACAACCGTGTAGTGAACTTTGAAGGCTTACCAAAACACATTGGTACCTTTGTGGATGTCGAGATTGTCGACGTTTACACTAACTCGCTACGCGGTAAATTTATCCGCGGTGAAGATGAAATGGATCTGCGCCGTAACCTGCGCTCATCAGATATTCTGGCGAAGCATAAGCAAGATGATGAACTGGGCGTAACTCAATTTAAACCTTAAGGGTTTAAATCTTCGGTTCGTGCACCTATATAAAGAGGGCGACAATGTCGCCCTCTTATTTTATGGCCATAACAACTGCCTGCTATTAGTGATTTTCCGTTAGCAATTATGATAGATGACTCGTAAACTGAGATTATCTTCTGAATAGAGGCTGCGATAGTTGACTGACATCGCACTTAGCTTTCACTCAGCACTTTGCTTGGTATTTGATAATTTGCTTGTTATTTGACAATAGGAGTACTGTTTGTCCAGTAAATTAACCACTATGAATCTGTATCTCGAACCCGCAGAAACCCGCCGTTTGGCTTCACTGTGCGGTCCCTTCGATGACAATATCAAACAGATTGAGCGTCGCGTTGGCGTTGAGATAGTCCGTAAGAACAACCATTTCCAAATTACCGGATTACCACGTCACTGTTTAAGTGCCAATAACTTACTTAAGCAGCTCTATATTGAAACTCAAACGGTCAAGAGCAGCACGCCGGATCTCGACCCTGAACAAGTGCATTTGGCCATTCAAGAAGCCATTGCCCTAGAGCAGGACGACAGCGGTGACGATAAAGCCTTAGTTATCAAAACCCGCCGTGGCGTGATAAAACCGCGTAACCCCAACCAAAGCACCTATGTGGCCAACATTGTGCGCCATGATATTACCTTTGGTATTGGTCCAGCGGGCACAGGTAAAACCTATTTGGCCGTTGCCGCCGCGGTTGATGCACTAGAGCGTCAAGAAGTGCGCCGTATTCTGCTCACCCGCCCTGCGGTTGAAGCGGGTGAAAAACTCGGCTTCTTACCGGGCGATTTAAGCCAGAAGGTCGACCCCTATCTGCGCCCACTTTATGATGCCTTGTTTGAAATGCTCGGCTTTGAAAAGGTCGAGCGCTTAATCGAGAAAAACGTTATCGAAGTAGCGCCTTTGGCCTACATGCGTGGCCGCACCTTAAACGATGCCTTTATTATTCTCGATGAGAGCCAAAACACCACGGTTGAACAGATGAAAATGTTCTTAACCCGTATTGGCTTTAACTCACGCGCGGTCATTACTGGTGACATCACCCAAACCGACTTACCCAAACATGTTAAGTCAGGTCTGCGCCACGCCATTGAAGTATTAAGCCAAGTGGAAGAAATCAGCTTCAACTTCTTCGTGTCTCAAGACGTTGTGCGTCATCCTGTGGTTGCTCGCATTGTCGAAGCCTATGAGGCTTTTGATCGTAAAGAGCAGGCATTAAAGGCCGAAAAAGAGCGCCGCGACAATCAACAAGCGCACCCACAAACGCAACAGGAAGTTTTAAAGCATGAGTCTTGATTTAGCCTTAGATGTGCAATACGCCACGGCGAGTGACTATCTTCCTAGTGAAGAACAATTTGCCCTCTGGGTAAAAACCGCCATTGGTAATAGCATGGAACAGGCGGAGCTGACGATCCGCATCGTCGATGCCCGTGAAAGCCAAATGCTAAACAGCACTTACAGAGGGAAAGACAAGCCCACTAATGTGTTGTCGTTTCCCTTTGAAGCACCGCCAGAAATTGAACTTCCGCTGCTTGGAGATCTTGTCATTTGTG
>NZ_AKZL01000138.1:0-7271 GCF_000282755.1 Shewanella sp. POL2 | reverse complement strand
CATGGCAGGAATAAAGCCTTGAGCGAAATGCCCGACCTTGTCGTAATTGTTACGTTCACTGCCCATCCATTGGGCAATGGTGTCAAATAATGGCACTTCAGCATAGGTATAGTGCGCACCGACAAATAGCACACAGCAATGTACAAGTACTAAAAAATACACTATTGGGGTTAGCTCAAAGCGTTTGCGGGTAAAAAATAATAGCGGAACCGCCACTAATGCAGGTAAAGCTTCAAGCCACCAAGTGAAAGTATCAGCAGGTTTTATCGCCGACCAGACTAATACTGAGAGGTAAATACCGCACCAAGCGATTTTATTATTCAATGTTTCTTCCTCTTATGCGATATTGTTCTAATTTTAGAATATTAACTTTAGCCATCTAGCCCTCCACAGTGAGCAAAAAAAGTGCTACTTTGATGAGCCAAGGTTGTCAGCATAACATACAAGAACCACTTCAATTAATTAGAGGGTACCCATATCATGGCGAAACATTCGCTTGACAAGCGATAAGATCAAAATCCTGTTGTTGGAAGGCGTCCACCAATCTGCGGTAGATGTGTTTGAACGCGCGGGATACACCAATATTGAGTATCACAAAGCCTCGTTAGGTGATGAAGCCCTGCACGAATCCATCAAAGATGCTCATTTTGTTGGTATTCGTTCCCGTACCCAACTCACCGCCGATGTATTAAAACGTGCCGAAAAATTAATTGCGATTGGTTGTTTCTGTATCGGCACTAACCAAGTGGATCTGGCGACCGCCGAATCCCTCGGTATCCCCGTTTTTAACGCACCATTCTCTAATACCCGCAGCGTAGCTGAACTGGTATTAGGCGAAATTATTATGCTGATGCGCGGTATTCCTGAACGTAACGCTATCGCCCATCGTGGTGGTTGGATGAAAACTGCCGCAGGCAGTTACGAAGTCCGTGGCAAAACTTTAGGCGTGATAGGCTATGGCCATATTGGAACTCAGCTGGGGATCCTGGCAGAAACCTTAGGCATGCGTGTGGTGTTCTTCGATATCGAAGACAAATTGCCATTGGGTAATGCCCAGCAAATCCATTCAATGGAGCAATTGCTGGCACAGTCCGATGTAGTAAGCTTGCACGTGCCTGAAACGCCGCAAACCAAAGACATGATAAGTACTGCCGAATTCGCCGCTATGCGTAAAGGCAGCATCTTTATCAACGCTTCCCGCGGTACTGTGGTCGATATCGATGCGCTTACGGTTGCACTCAAAGAGCGTCACCTTGCGGGCGCGGCGATTGACGTTTTCCCTATTGAGCCACAATCGAATGATGATGAATTTATCAGCCCATTACGCGGTTTAGATAATGTGCTACTCACGCCACATGTGGGTGGTAGCACCGCCGAAGCACAGGAAAATATCGGTATCGAAGTGGCAGGCAAATTAGCCAAATACTCAGATAACGGTTCAACCGTATCGGCGGTTAACTTCCCTGAAGTGTCTCTGCCAATGCATAAAGGTACCTCTCGCCTACTGCATATCCACCAAAACCGTCCAGGCGTGCTGATCAAAATCAACAAAGCCTTCTCTGAAAAAGGCATTAACATTGCCGCTCAGTATCTGCAAACCACGGCAGAAATCGGTTATGTGGTAATGGAAGTCGACACCCACCAAGCAGAAGAAGCCTTGGTTGAGCTTAAAGCCATTGAAGGCACACTGCGTACTCGCGTGTTGTTCTAACGCCTAAACCGCTTAGGTTTGCCCCCATCTAAGGTGCACATTTCATTTAAGATATGTGCGCCTTATGCTTTTGAGGCCAGAGGAATTCCGCTACAATCAAGCCTCTTGCATCGCCTTCATTTTCAGGATCTCGCTATGACTATTGCAGTTTCGACACCCAATTGGGATCTGGACGCCTCCACGCCTCCACTTATGCTCGCCAACTTATCCCACCTAGGCCTTATCAAAGTGGTTGGCGAACAGGGCCGCAGTTTTATCCATGGCCAAGTGACCACAGATATCAGCTCACTTGAAGCCAACCAATGGCGCTGGGGCGCACATTGTGATCCTAAGGGAAAGATGCTGGCTAGCTTCCGCACCTTTGCCATCCAAGATGCGCTGTTGATGTTGATGCCAAAGGACACTATTGCAGTGGATCTGCCACAACTGCAAAAATATGCGGTATTTAGTAAAGCGACCCTGACCAATGCCTCTGATGAGTGGACATTACTCGGTGTGGCGGGTGAACAGGCTAAACAATTTGTCAGCCAACACTACGGTGAAGTCACTCAGGAACTCACTCTCATCGAGCATGGCGCCATTTTAAAAGATGCGGATCGATTTATATTGGTTCTACAACCACAAGCCGCAAGCGCCCTCATTGCCGAGCATACCGTATTTGATGCCAGTGCTTGGCAAGCATTAGAAATTGCTGCGGGTTACCCCAATCTAGCGCCAAGCCATGCTAATCAGTACGTACCGCAGATGTGTAACCTACAGGCTATTAACGGCATTAGCTTTAACAAAGGCTGCTACATGGGTCAAGAAACTGTGGCTCGGATGAAATACCGTGGTGGTAACAAGCGTGCGCTCTATATTCTTCAAGGCACCACTTCCTTAAATATCAATTTGGAAACGGGTATCGAGATAGAATTGGAAGACGGTTATCGCAAGGGTGGACAAATCATTGAATTTGTTCAACGTGGTAATCAAGTGCTGCTCACCGCCGTGCTCGCCAACGATACCGAGAGTGATGCCAAACTGCGTTTCGCTGATGACGAGCAATCTAGCTTACGTATTCAAGCATTGCCCTACTCGCTCGAAGACTAGTTTCTCGCTGATAAGCGGATCGTATTGAAAAAGGCGCCCTAGGCGCCTTTCTGCTTTAATGTTCGAAATAAGTATCTCGAATCGCCACCACCTCGGGCAAGATTTGCTTAAATTCGGCCACCAGCTTAGGGTCAAAATGTTGCCCTGCTTGGCTTTCGAGTAACTCGAGCGTGGCCTCTATTGTCCAAGGCTCCTTGTAAGGACGGCGCGAAGTCAGCGCGTCAAAGACGTCCGCTATCGCCACAATCCGACCTTCGATCGGAATATTTTCCCCAGACAAGCCATTAGGATAACCCGAACCATCCCATTTCTCATGGTGGGTTAAGGCGATACGCCGCGCCATTTGCAGCAGTGGGTCGCCATGCTCACCAATGATCTCAGCACCAATGGCGGCATGTTGCTGCATGATTTTCCACTCTTCGGCATCGAGCTTACCCGGCTTTTTCAGTACCGCATCGGGCGTGCCGATTTTGCCAATGTCATGCATAGGCGCCGCGTTATACAACAACTCACAGAAGGTACTCGGTAAACCTAGTTTGATAGCGAGCAGCCGCGCATAATGGCTCATACGCACAACGTGCAGACCCGTTTCGTTGTCTTTGTATTCGGCGGCGCGACCTAAACGGCGAATGATTTCAAAGCGGGTTTCTTCTAACTCTTGAGTACGTTCTTTAACTTGTTGCTCTAGCAAGCGTTTTTGATCGTACAGCGCGAGATGAGTTTTGACTCGCGCCTTCACCACGGGAGCGCTGACCGGTTTGGTAATGTAGTCAACCGCACCTAAGGCAAAGCCCTGTGCTTCATCGGCAACCTCAGATAATGCCGTCACAAAAATCACAGGGATGTGGCAAGTTAAGGGCTCCTGTTTAAGCTGCTTACAGACTTCATAACCATTCATGCCGGGCATCATGACATCGAGTAAAATTAAATCAGGCAGTGTTTTGGCTACAAGGGCTAGCGCCCTTGGTCCATCAATCGCGACTTTGACCTTATAGTCATCACCGAGTATGCCCACCAAAATATCGATATTTTCTGGAGTATCATCGACGACTAATATTGTTGCCTTATCCATCAACACATTCACCTTTCCAGTGGCTTTATCAATGATCAATACTGCGCATAATTGACCGTTTTACTTTAAGTCTACAAGTACTTCATCAATCAACTCGACGGCCTCATCGAATTGATATTGATTAATCATCGTTAGCGCTGGACTCAACTGCTGCCATAACTGAGCACTCACTTGCGGTTTAAGTGCATCCATTTGGGCGACTGCATCGGAATCCGCTTCTTCTAAACTTTGGCGTAATCGCGTTAAGGCCTCAATGAGGGCTTCTGGTGGTAAATGCTCCGCCGTCGGCCCACTAGATTCTTCAAACTCAGGTTTAACTTTTTCAATTGCTTGGCAAATCGATGCCACTAACGTTTGGATTTGGTCCAACTCCGCTTGGAACTCAGTATTTTCACTTAAGTGAAGTTCCAATTGCCGAGCCAATTCCGCAAGCGTTGTGGAACTTAAATTGCCCGCAAGTCCCTTAAGCGTATGGGCCATTCGCACCGCATCCTCACGTTTATTGCTGGCAACGGCCTTGTTGATTTGCTCCACAACATTACGTTGACTAGTAACAAAACGATCAAAGATCCTTTGGTAAAGGCGCGTGGAGTTTTGCACTAACTGCAAGCCTCTATCAATATCAAGCTCAGGGTGTTCAGGCCATTTCACGACAGAATCAACATCAATATTCACAGGCTTGGGTGAATCATTAATAAGCTCTTGAGGCGGTAACGGTGCGCCTAAATATTTTAGGAGGGTTTGATACAGTAAGTTAACCTCTATCGGCTTGGCGATATGATCATTCATTCCCGCTCTTAAACACATTTCCTTGTCGCCAGCCATGGCATTGGCTGTCATTGCTATCACAGGTAATTGTGCCAACTCAGGCCTTTGTCTCAGTGCTTTTGTTGCCTGATAACCATCCATCACTGGCATTTGACAATCCATCAATACCAAATCAAAGCTCTGCTGAGCTAACTTATCCAACGCAATTTGGCCGTTGGTGGCAATGGATAAAATAATCCCCACTTGCTCTAAAAATTCGGTCGCCACCTCAAGGTTCATTTCGTTATCTTCGACTAACAGAATACGCTTACCTTTAAGGGGCAATAATAACTCAGGCGCAATACTGTCTTGATGGCGCCTGACGGGTAGGAACCCTGCGCGACCAAGTGCGTTCATAATGCCATCAAGCAATCTTGATGCGCTGATAGGTTTGCTGATATAGCCCGCTAACCCAAGTTGCTCGATTTGGGTCAAGAAATCTTGATTCGCATGGGCTGATACCATCAAGATCCGCGGCGCTTTTTTTGCCCGTTGCAGGATTTGTTTTGCGGTTTCGAGCCCATCAAGATGTGGCATTTTCCAATCAATCAATGCCACAGCATAATCCTGCTGACTGCACCGCATCACCGCCTCGTCGCCAGAACGTACTGTATCCACTTGAAAGCCCATGCTCTCTAGAGTGGTTCGCATAATGTCCCTTGCGGTGGCATTGTCGTCGGCAACTAATACTGGCATACCTTCAAGCTCTTGACCTACGATGAGCTTTTGTCCACTGGAGATGCGCAATTTAACGGTAAAAAAGAAAGTACTGCCATGGCCTTGCTGGCTTTCGACCCCGATACTTCCCCCCATTAATTCAACCAGTTGTTTACAAATCGCCAGCCCTAATCCTGTACCACCATATTTACGGGTAGTAGACGTGTCTGCTTGCGTAAACGACTTAAACAGTTTGGCTTGTTGTTCATGGGTTAACCCAATGCCACTGTCACGCACACTACAACGTAATATGACATCATCGTTTTGCTGCTCGACCAAGCTGAGGGACAGTAATACCTCTCCTCTTTCGGTAAATTTGATCGCATTATTCATTAGGTTGATCAGCACTTGCCCCAACCGCAACGGATCGCCAAGCAGATAACGTGGAACATTGGGTGCGACAGCAAACAGCAATTCAATCTGCTTTTGAGCCGCCCTTTCGGAGAAGATATCGCTCAAATCTTCAAGCATGGTATCGAGTTGAAAAGGCACATTTTCGATTTCAAGCTTGCCAGCTTCAATCTTAGAAAAATCAAGGATATCGTTAATGATTGATAATAAAGATTGCGATGCGCGCTCAATTTTTTCGAGATAATTTTTCTGTTTTTTGTCTAGATCAGTCTGTAAGCAAAGTTGCGACATCCCGATAATGGCATTCATTGGCGTGCGGATTTCATGGGACATATTCGCGAGGAAGTCGCCTTTTGCCTTACTGGCGGCATCAGCCTCTTCCTTGGCAACAAGCAATTGTTCTGAAAGCAGTTTTAACTCAGTCATATCGACCATGCTTACCACAGCTGACTCAAATTGGTTCTGGCTGTCCAATAAGCTTGAAACGTTGACTGTCATCCATAAATGCTCACCGGAGGGACGAATAAAGCTTCTTTCCCCTCGGTAGTGATCAACTTTACCTTCTACAAGTTCCTTAAACTGCGCTTTTGCAACTTCTTTATCCTGTGCACTCAAGACATCAAAAATAGGCGTACTACGTAATTCATTACGGCTCAGCCCCATATCCTCACAGAATTGATCATTACAATCGAGGATAAGTCCTTTGATATCGACATTCACGATACCAATGGTTGCCCCATCAAATAAGGCCTTAAAGTGCGCCTCACTGACCGCAAGTTCTTCTTCAATAGACTTGCGTTCAGTCACATCCATCACATAGCCATTCCAGATAATGGCGCCATCATCGGCATAATGACCACTGGCTCCGGCTTCCATCCAGCGAATGCCACCATTAGGATGACGATAGCGGAACTCGCGGATCCAGCTTAATTTATCGTCACTCATTCCCTCGAGCGCGCGTATAACTTCTGGTCGTTCCTCATCAAAAATCCGCTCAGCAATAATATTAAAGTTACTGAGTAAATCTTCGCGGTGTAAGCCCAACATGTGAAATGCTGCGCCAGAAAGGAAGGTAAAACGGCGATCGCTAGGAGAAACCCAGCGCAATTGATACACAGTACAAGGAATAGACTCAGTGATATTGGTTAATTGCAACCTTGAGGCTTCAAGCTCGACGATGGCTAACTTACTCTTGGTTATATCGTCAATACTGCCGTCAAACCATAGGGGAAAACCCTCTTCGGTATAACTCGCCTTGCCCTTTTCATGCACCCAACGGATGCTGCCGTCACGGTGGCGAATACGATATTCCACCTCAAAGGTTTCCTGCTGCGCGAGGGCTCTATCAATATGCTGATGACACAGCTCGCGATCTTCTTCCAAAATCAATGAAGCAAAGCTGCGTTGACGATTCTCAATAAACTGGCTCGCGGCATAACCGGTAATATCGGCAATATTGTCACTGACATATTCCATCACCCACTCCTCGCCGATGCGAGTGCGGTAGACAGCCCCAGGAATATT
>NZ_AKZL01000137.1:0-7662 GCF_000282755.1 Shewanella sp. POL2 | reverse complement strand
ATTTGACCATTCACTTCGCGTTACCGCTCAGCGGGTCAGGGCTGCGTATTCTACGCATTTCCCTTGTCGCGTCAAGGCGTTTTTACAAACTTCTTGAGGCTTTCGAATCAACTGCACAATTTGCATTCGATTCGAACTGAAACCGCGCTCGCTTTCGCTGTCTGCCGTCTCAGTGGATGCGCATTATAGGCAGCGAAACTTTTTGTGCAAGCGCTTTTTTAACAAAACCTGCCGAGTGGACAAATAACCAACAAATCTTCAAGTATTGGGTGGATATGCTGCAATTTTTCTCACTTGGGCTGGTAAGTTTGGCATATGTAGAAAGGATGTGCAGGAAATTCTATAGATCGAATAGCCTTAAGAAAGGGCGCTTTAAAACTTTTACATATATAGATGAGTATGTCCGGTGCAGAGAAACGGTTCAAGAATAGGGAATGGCGACTCTTGAACCGTAGAACTAACATGGCATAAAAGATTGAGAATGTAGGAAATGTAGGAACTGTCGAACTAAGGATTATCCGTAGAACTTTTTGAACTTTTGGTGCCCTCTGCTGTTTCTTGTTCTTTTTCATGCTCTCCATCACCCACAATATGGGCTACTTTGAGCTTTCTCACGGTACGAATAGTGATCACTGGCCCCGAAATGGCGTAGAGATAAAAACCAATGCAGAGGATTAAAGCTGGCTGAACCGAAACCACAACAAATGCACCCACAACGAATAGGATGGCGATAAAGTTCACTTTGCCGCGCCAGTCAATCTCCTTGAAAGAGTGATAACGGAAATTGCTCACCATTAATAACCCCGTGATTGCTGTAATCAATCCGGCAATCCAACTGATATTCTTACCATCGAGATTATACTGATTACCAAGCCAAATACTGCCGGCAATAACGGCCGCAGCAGCAGGACTTGCTAAACCTTGGAAGTAACGTTTATCCGCAACACCGACTTGGGTATTAAAACGTGCAAGCCTTAATGCAGCTCCTGCGCAATAGATAAACGCCGCCAACCAACCGATTTTACCTAAATCCGCCAAGGCCCAATTATAGGCGAGCAGTGCTGGAGCCATGCCAAAGGACACCATATCCGCCATGCTGTCGTATTCAGCACCAAAGTCACTTTGAGTATTCGTCAGCCTTGCCACTCGTCCGTCAAGACCGTCACAGATCATAGCCACAAAAATCGCGATTGCTGCCGCTTCAAAGTTGGCATTCATCGAGGCAATCACAGCGTAGAAACCGGAAAACAAGCCTGCGGTTGTGAATAAATTGGGCAGTAAATAGATACCCTTATTCTTTACTGTTTGATTAGAAGAATTTTGCATACACTTATAAAGCTATGAACAGGAATGGAAGTAGGCTTCAAGATAGCATATTTTACTATCATGTCGATGGGTGCCCTAAGGGATGATGTTTATGTTAATGAAAACAAATTTGAGCGTGGTATTTTTAGGTTTTGTATACCTAGCGCTGCTCACACAACCCGTGCTGGCGGGCGCTATTTACATTTGGGTCGATAAGAACGGGGTGACTCATTACAGTCAACAACCACCGACTCAGGAACAACAAGCGCAGCAGTTGAATAGCAATGATCTTGAACCGAGTAAAATTGGCTATATAGCTCCCGTTAAAAAGGAAGCGCCTCCTGAAATGTCTGAGTCCGAAAAATCGGCGGCTTTAATTAAAGAGAAAGATGCCAAGCAAGCAGAAGCAATTTGTGAAAACGCTAAACATAATTTAGATGTGTTAACGACGCATACAAAACTCACCCGCCAAGAAGACGGTAATAAAGAACCTGTCGCGATGACAGAAGAAGAGCGCCAAGCAGCCATTACTGAGAATCAACAGCGGATCAAACTATTTTGCAATAAAAAATAACGCCCAGAGTTTGTAATAGGCACCACTAAAAATCTTGATGGCAATGCCACACTATTGCTAACCGCTATTTTATCTGTAACCGATATAGGCAAAAAAAACCGAAGTCCAAGACTTCGGTTTTTTGTTTAGGTAAAGCAGCATTTAGCACAGAAAATATCCGCGCAAATTATTGCTCGAATACCAACTCACCACCAGCGCAACTGACCTTGATAGGTTTGCCGGGTAGTAAATCGCCACGCAGTAATTTTTGCGCTAATGGGTTTTCCA
Source organism: Shewanella sp. POL2 (assembly GCF_000282755.1). NCBI lineage: Bacteria > Pseudomonadati > Pseudomonadota > Gammaproteobacteria > Alteromonadales > Shewanellaceae > Shewanella > Shewanella sp. POL2. The sequence goes on along the minus strand of NZ_AKZL01000137.1, from coordinate 5,516 downwards.
TCTCCTGCTGCAAGGCTCGTTTCAGAGGTCTTGCGCCATAGACTGGATCGAAACCAATTTCGGCGATTAACGATAATGCCTCGTCGGTGATCTCCAGCGTATAGTCTTTCTCTGCCAAACGCTTACGCAATGAAGCAATTTGGATAGAAGCAATATGCTTGATATTTTCCGCATCCAAGGGATGGAATACCACAGACTCATCGATCCGGTTTAAAAACTCGGGTCTAAAGCTATGGGTTACCACATTCATCACCGCGCTCTTCATTTCGCGATAACTTAGGTGGCCAAATCCTTCTTGGATAATGTCAGAGCCTAAGTTTGAGGTCATGATGATCACCGTATTTCTAAAGTCGACGGTACGACCTTGACCATCGGTTAAGCGGCCATCATCCAGCACCTGCAGCAAAATGTTGAACACGTCTGGGTGAGCCTTTTCCACCTCATCGAGCAAAATCACCGAATAAGGCTTACGACGCACCGCTTCAGTTAAGTAACCGCCCTCTTCATAGCCGACATAGCCTGGAGGCGCCCCAACTAAACGGGAAACTGCGTGTTTCTCCATAAATTCAGACATGTCGATGCGCACTAAGGCCGATTCCGTATCGAAGAGGAACTTAGCCAACGACTTACACAACTCAGTTTTACCCACACCGGTTGGTCCTAAGAACAGGAACGAACCAATAGGACGATTGGGATCGGCAAGCCCTGCGCGGCTACGACGAATCGCATTAGCGACCGCATCCACAGCTTCGTTTTGGCCAATCACGCGCTCATGCAGTGCAACTTCCATTTGTAACAGTTTTTCACGCTCGCCTTCAAGCATCTTAGAAACCGGAATACCCGTCGCCTTTGATAACACTTCAGCGATTTCTAAGTCAGTAACTTTATTGCGCAGCAGTGTCATATCCTGCATTTCAGCTTGCGATGCCAAGTCCAATTGCTTTTCAAGCTCTGGAATACGGCCATATTGCAGCTCGGACATACGCGTTAAATCACCGGCGCGGCGCGCGACTTCTAAATCCATCCGCGCTTGCTCAAGGTCGGCTTTAATATGCTGAGTACCTGCCAACGCCGCTTTTTCGGTGCGCCAGATTTCATTAAGCTCCGACGCCTTAGCCTCAACTTCATGCAACTCGACACGTAAATGTTCGAGTCGACGACGGCTCGCCTCATCGTTTTCTTTGGCCAATGCCTGCTCTTCCAGTTTCAACTGGATAGCACGGCGCTCCAATCTGTCGAGGGATTCAGGCTTAGAATCCATCTGCATACGGATGCTCGACGCCGCCTCGTCAATTAAGTCGATGGCTTTATCGGGTAATTTACGGTCCGACACATAACGGTGCGACATAGTGGCCGCCGCTACAATCGCCGGATCGGTAATTTCCACATGGTGATGCAGCTCATAACGCTCTTTCAAGCCACGCAAAATCGCGATGGTGTCTTCAACACTTGGCTCATCCACTAATACTTTTTGGAAACGACGCTCAAGGGCGGCATCCTTTTCAATATATTGACGATACTCATCAAGAGTCGTCGCCCCAACGCAGTGGAGATCACCACGGGCCAAAGCAGGCTTTAACATGTTACCCGCGTCCATAGCGCCATCGCCTTTACCCGCGCCCACCATTGTGTGCAACTCGTCGATAAAGAGGATCACTTGGCCTTCTTCCTGCGCAAGCTCATTAAGCACGGCTTTTAAACGCTCTTCAAACTCACCACGATATTTAGCGCCCGCAATTAATGCGCCCATATCTAAGGATAAAACGCGTTTATTTTTAATCCCTTCAGGGACTTCACCGTTCACAATGCGCTGAGCGAGGCCTTCAACAATCGCGGTTTTACCCACGCCAGGCTCACCAATCAGCACTGGGTTGTTTTTGCTACGACGTTGCAGTACTTGAATAGTGCGGCGGATTTCATCGTCACGGCCAATGACAGGATCGAGTTTGCCCTGCTCGGCACGTTCAGTAAGATCAACGGTAAACTTTTTCAGCGCTTGGCGTTGGTCTTCCGCATTAGGATCATCCACATTCTGACCACCACGCATTTGCTCAATGGTTTGTTCCATTAGCTCTTTGGTCGCGCCGGATTTTTTAAGGCATTGTGCTAGTGCATCGCTGCCCTCAAGCGCCGCGAGAACGAACAACTCACTGGAGATATATTTGTCTTTACGCTTTTGCGCCAATTTATCGCAAAGGTTTAATAAACGAATTAACCCTTGGGATAACTGCACATCACCGCCAGTCCCTTCTACTTGGGGAAGACGCTCAAGCTCTTGGCTCAACAGCGAGCGCAGCGCACTCACCCGAATACCAGCTTGAGTTAATAAGGGATGGATAGAACCAGAATCCTGGTTAAGCAGCGCCATCATCAAATGTAGCGGTTCGATAAACTGATGATCACGCCCAAGTGCTAACGACTGGGCATCTGAGATGGCAAGCTGAAATTTATTAGTCATACGATCGAGTCGCATACAGCCTCCTAAAACTCACAAATAAGGTACAGCATTTTGTTAGTTAAAAGATGGGGGCTATTTGACCAATTTCAAGCTAGATGGCTAGAAATAAATACAAATTATAGGGGAATAAACTTAAGACTTAAGCCAGATCAAGGAAGCCATACGACCAGTGATTTTATCGCGGCGATAGGAGAAATAATCCTGGTTCAATACAGTGCAAATATCAGCGCTGTAGATCTGTGTAATACCCAGTTGCTTTAAGCGTAATTTGGCTAATCCGATAATATCGGCAAGGTATTTATCGCCTCGCGCAATAAAACAACTTTCCGCATTAGGATCTTTTGCCATAAAGGCGGCACGCACATCGGCACCGACTTCAAAAGCGCTAGGGCCAATCGCGGGCCCTAAATAGGCAATCAGCTCACTCGGCTTAGAGGCAAACTTAGCCACACTTGCCTCAATCACCCCATCACACAGTCCGCGCCAACCAGCATGGGCTGCTGCAACTTCAGTCCCTTGTTGATTACACAAAAGCACCGGCAAGCAATCAGCGGTCATCACCACGCAAACTCGTCCGGCAAGATTGGTATAGCTAGCGTCAGCAATATGGGGATGAGAAACTGAAATACTCGCTTGCTGAGCCAGAGCTTCTGACGCTAATTCAACAGATTTGATATCAGCTAAATCAATTACATGAGTACCATGAACCTGTTCTAACCACACAGGCTCAGTAGCGAGCCCTAACCGTTTCGCCAAAATGCCACGATTAGCCAATACCTGCCGCGACGCATCCCCCACATGCAACCCTAAATTCAGGCTATCGTAGGGGGCAAGACTCACGCCGCCGTGGCGATTTGTCATTGCAATTGCCACATTGTCAGGTACTGGCCAATCGTGCATCAACATCAGTTAGTACTCGATCGGATGTTCTAAAGTGTCTTGACGCAGTGCTTTAGTCAAAATCACCATATCTTCTGGGATCGGCGCCGTCCAGCTCATGATTTCACAAGTCACAGGATGCGCTAATTCCAAACGTACCGCATGCAGTGCTTGGCGTTTAAAGTTTTTCAGGATCTCAAAAAACTCAGGACTTGCTGCCTTGGGTGGTTTTGGACGGCCGCCATAAACAGGATCGCCCACCAGCACATGGCCGATATACGCCATATGCACACGAATTTGGTGAGTACGTCCTGATTCTAAACGTAATCTTAAGCGGGTGTGATTACGGAATTTTTCTGCCACACGATAATGGGTCACCGCGGGTTTACCCGAATGATGCACCGCCATATGGGTACGTTTTGTCGGATGACGGCCAATCGGCTCATCCACTGAGCCCCCCGCCGTCATAGTACCGAGGACAATCGCCTCGTACTCACGGGTGATTTCACGGGCTTGCAATGCGGCCACTAAATGGGTCTGTGCTTCAACCGTTTTGGCCACCACCATCAAACCTGTGGTGTCTTTATCCAAACGGTGCACAATACCTGCACGTGGCACGTGCTCAATATTAGGGCAATGGTGCAGTAGTGCGTTCATCAGAGTACCGTCGGCATTGCCTGCACCTGGGTGAACGACTAAGCCAGCTTGTTTATTGATCACTAGGATATCATCATCTTCATAGACAATATCCAGCTCAATGGCTTGCGCAGCCGCATGCACTTCTTCTTCGAGCGTGGCGTTAATTTCGATTTGCTGCAGCTCAAAAACTTTTTCGCGCGGCTTGTTTACCATTACGCCATCAACATAGACTGCATCAGATAGGATCCATTCCTTGATGCGCGTGCGCGAGTAATCAGGGAACAACTCAGCCAGTGCTTGATCCAATCTCAAACCAGTTTGTGTTGCCGAAATCTCGCTTTTTAGATTAATCTCTTGTGTCATAGGAACCGTATCCCCATTTTGGGGTCAAAAAATGTGTGCTATCTGTTACAATCGAATGCTTTCTATTTTATCGTGAAATGGAAAAATTCTTAACTACAACTTATAAAGAATTGAATTCAAGTATGTATAAATTCTCCAAAGGCTTAACCTTAGTCCTATTTTCACTAGCGTTATCAGCCTGTAGTAGCAGTCCTGAAGATAACGATATTGCCGCCAAAACCTCACCTGACGAGCTTTATTCTCAGGCAAGAACCTCCATGGAGCTTGGCAATTACTCTAAAGCTGTCCGTTCATTGGAGGCGCTAGACTCTCGCTTCCCGTTTGGACCACATAAAACTCAGGTTCAATTGGATCTGATTTATGCTTATTACAAAATGGACGATGTTGCCTCTGGCATTGCTAACATTGACAGATTCATCCGTCTCAACCCAACGCACCCCAATATCGACTATGTCTACTATATGCGAGGACTCGTCAATATGCAGGCGGATAGCTATCTTTTCCACGATATGTTGAATATCGATAGAACCGATCGCGATCCGAAAAATGCCCAAGATGCCTTTAAGGATTTTGACCGTCTAATCAAAACCTATCCCAACAGCAAATATGCCGCTGACGCACAAAAACGCATGCTGTCGCTAAAAAACCGTTTAGCGAAATATTCCATTCAAGTTGCTGAATACTATATCAAAATGAACGCTTGGAGTGCTGCTGCTGTTCGTGCACAATCTGTGTTAGAAACATATCCCGGTACACCATCAACTGAGCGAGCACTGGAGATTATGGCAGAAGCTTATGGCGAGTTAGGTCAGAACCAACTGAAGCAAAACGTGCTAATGGTAATGCAAGCTAACTTCCCAAACAATGAAATATTAGCTAACTAAATAGAAATGCCCCTTTTAAAGGGGCATTTTTTCGTCTTCTACGGACATTTTTTACGTTTATCCCCTTTAAGTGGCACTGAGTATTTTCTCTTGTCATTCCCGCTAGGACTCAATAAATACACTATTCGAGTAAAACTTACCCAACCGCATCACTTTTTACATTATTTAGTAAAAATCAGTTGACTCAAAAGCCGAAAAGCCTTTAAATTGCGCCCGTCGCCCGAATAGCTCAGTCGGTAGAGCAGAGGATTGAAAATCCTCGTGTCCCTGGTTCGATTCCGGGTTCGGGCACC
>NZ_AKZL01000136.1:0-7898 GCF_000282755.1 Shewanella sp. POL2 | reverse complement strand
TTTTTTTAATCATGATCTCAATAGTTTAATAAATAGTCGATAAAATGAACGATTTTTTGATTGATCTCGGCGCTGAAAAGCACTATTCCTATGGGTGAAGCTGTTGCTTCTATTTCACGTAGAACAGAGGACGCTTGCATGAAAAGACAAAAACGAGATCGTTTAGACAGAGCTTTTTCAAAAGGATTCCAAGCTGGTGTTGGTGGACGCTCTAAGGAGCTCTGTCCTTATGCAAATCTTGATTCGCGGTCACAGTGGTTAGGTGGTTGGCGTGAAGGTGTGGATGGCCGAGTTAATGGGCTATTTAATAAATAATGGCGTTTTGCTCATTAATTAAATAGCCCAGAACAAACAGAGTAATGCAGCATAATTGCCCTCAGATGAGGGCATTTTTGTCTCTATTGAATATTGCCGGGTAAAGCAGGTTAGAAGGTCGAAGTATCGCTAAATACACCGACTTTAAGATCGGTTGCACTGTAAATTTGACGTCCATCTACTTCAAGGATGGCATCTGCAATACCCATTACTAATTTACGGTGGATGGTACGTTTGATATTGAGCTTATAAGTGACCTTTTTCGCGCCGGGTAATACTTGACCTGTAAACTTCACTTCACCCACACCTAAAGCGCGACCTTTGCCTTCAGCACCTTCCCAGCCTAGGTAAAAACCAACCAGTTGCCACATGGCATCTAAGCCTAAGCAACCCGGCATAACTGGGTCAGTGATAAAGTGGCAGTCAAAAAACCATAATTCTGGCTTAATGTCGAGTTCGGCAACAATTTCACCTTTTCCAAACTCACCACCGTTGTCATTGATGGTGATGATCCTGTCGATCATCAGCATGTTGTCTACGGGGAGGCGAGGGGAGTTTGGACCAAATAATTTCCCATGGCCACAGGCGATAAGTTCTTCTTTGTTGAAACTGTTTGCTTTATTCATTGTTTTACTACTCCAGCAATAAGAGCGCCAAGATTAGCGAACACGTGTAAGCTAAACAACTCCGATCAGCTAATTAATGTCGAAAAAATCCTAGTTTTGCGAGTAATCTCGTCATTAAGCCTATTTCTTCTTCACCGTTACCAGCTAGCTTGTCTAATCGTTGTTGCACTAGACCATATAAGGATTCTGCTGGGAAGTCATTATCTTCATCGGCAACGCCAGCGGGCATCTGCATCAATAGCTCGACCGCTTCATCCATATGTTCAATGGCATAAATATGGAACAAGCCTTTGCCTACAGCTGTAATCACTTTGGGGTGTAGATTAAGCTGTAATATATTTGACTTGGGCATAATTACACCTTGCTCACCGGTTAAGCCTCGGCGTTCACAAAGATTAAAAAAGCCTTCTATTTTTTCATTAATGCCGCCGATGGCTTGTACATTACCAAATTGATCCAATGCACCTGTTATGGCTAACGATTGAATAATCGGCTGTTCGGCAATGGCTGACATCAAGCAGCAATATTCTGCAAGCGAGGCGCTATCGCCATCGATCTCCTGATAGGATTGCTCAAATACAATATTGGCATTTAGGTGCAATGGCGCATCGCGACCAAAGATACGATATAAACAGGCTGAAAGGATCATCATACCCTTTGCATGGATATTACCGCCCAGCTCTGACTTTCTTTCAATATCTGCAACTTCACCGTCACCATAGTGTACCGTAGCGGTGATCCGAGCTGGTTCACCATAGCAGTGATCAATCGCATCGATAACAGTAAGACCATTAATTTGTCCTACCATAGCGCCCGTAGTTGGCAGATTTATGAAATTGTCATCAAAACTTTGGCTTGAAAATTCTTCAGAGCTGTTATGGCGATAATTGGCTTGCGATAGCGCACGTTCAATGCTGGCTGCATTAATTGTTGATTTACCGCGATAGACTTTTGCCTGCGCCATTAACTGCGCCAAATCTAGCATTGAGAGACTTAAGCGACGTTGATGCTCAGTTAATCTAGCACTGTGTCGAAAGAGTGGGGCAAGACTGGATTGTTCTAATGTGACATCGACACTTTGTGCCACCGTTTGTAGCCAACTGGCATATTGCGCTTCTTTAAAACGGGTCAAATCCAGTTCACCCGCCAGTTCTGCCAACAGGTTAAAGTGGCGTTGAAATTGCCAATCTTCAGACCTAATTTGGCTATAGATTAAACCCGCGCCAATTAAAATAATTTTACAATTTAATGGGATTGGGCTTAGGTTGTGACTGATTTGATACTCTTTCTGTGTCAGGATTTGCAGCAGCAAATCCCATAAGCCTTCTCGTTTCCACAGGGATTCAGCGCAGATAAATACATAATGGCATTCGGCCAATGCACCCGCTTGATATTTACTGCTATTACCTGATTGCACCATACGGCCAAGTAGGTCTGAACGGCGGATATTGCCACTCAGATAGCGATAACTGACATGCTTTTCAGCAATTGAGCCTTGGTTGTCCTGCGGCGCTTCATATTGCCAATGGAATTGAATGGTTTTGTCTTCGGGGCGCTTTGCCACCAGATAAGCTGCCGGCAATGGCTCAAGCGTTTCCATTAATGCTTTGATCATTAATAGTCTATCGATGCCAGGAAAGTCTGCGAGATACAGTTGTTGATCGGCAATGGCGTTATGTAACTTAAAGGCATCCAATACGCGCTCTTGACCTAAAAGCAACGCTTTATATCCTGTTGGCAATTGCGACAGGACGGGAAGATTAAATTCAGGGGCGAGTGAGGATGAAGGTATCAAGAGTGAATTCATATAAGCATTTACCGTGAAAAGTTACCGCGATTTTACCATACCGAGAGGGCAAGTCTCTTACTGTATAGGTGTTTTTATGCTGCTTTACCCAGATATTGCTGAAAATATGTTTGCTATTCGCCTGAAAATTCATCCGTCTGAACATAAGATGAGCATTTGACACAATATTCAAAAATTGCTGTTTACAAGCACCGATGATGCTTATATTATTTGCGGCGTTCGGAGGGGTGGCAGAGTGGTTTAATGCACCGGTCTTGAAAACCGGCGTGGGTTTATAGCCCACCCAGGGTTCAAATCCCTGCTCCTCCGCCATATTTCACGGAAAGGCTATCAGCAATGATGGCCTTTTTGTTTATGTTATGTCAGTCAAAAAGGCCGCTAAACAATTAGCGGCCTTTTTGCATCTGGTTCCATGGTATGAGATGTTTGATTACATTGCCAAAAGGCGTATCTGCGATTGTCTTGATAATCATTATGTTCTGATATGAAGAAGTTGATTTTTAAGGTTTGGATTAACCTTCTCCTACGATCCCATTTATACTTCATCTTTTTCATAGGAAGCCGCCACCTTAAAAAAGTGCTCGCGATTCTTTAATCTATTCAAAAGTGACTTAGGTAATGTTGTTGTCATGCCGGTTTTTAGTGAGCAGAAATAGCAACAGATCAAAAATCGCCCTGAAAGCGATGATTTCATCGCCAGCTGGATATCAAATCGCCAATCAATTCAAATAATAATAAATTTAAGTTTACAGCTTTGGGCGAGATGTATATTATCTCGCTCGTTCGGAGGGGTGGCAGAGTGGTTTAATGCACCGGTCTTGAAAACCGGCGTGGGTTTATAGCCCACCCAGGGTTCAAATCCCTGCTCCTCCGCCATATTTCACGGAAAAGCCATCAGCAATGATGGCTTTTTTGTTTATGCAATTTGAACCCGGGTTCCTCGTGCTAAGCGCAGCTCCTTCACTATATTTCATGGAAAGGCCATCAGCAATGATGGCTTTTTTGTTTATGCAATTTGACCCCGGATTCTTCATGCTAAGCGCTGCTCCAGCACAATAGTCGGCTTTTTGCATTTACACGACTTCATTTTCGATGAGCGTTTTAAACCTGCTATATTTTGCGTCAGCTTATCAATTAGCCCAATCCTGAGCTCCACTCATACTTTCATTATACCAAGCTCTTAATTTCAAACTGCATTAATTAGCAAGTTGTTTCTTTAAATATCATCTAGTTAACAATATTCATTTTATGCTTTGCGAAATGCCATTGTTGGGCTAAATTACCCTGATAACCTATATTCCGGTTGCGGTATTCTGATTTGGCTAAACTCTCTTGGTCAGCATTGGTTAAAGGTGGATAAAGTTGATATCGATATATTTAGTTGACGATCATGAGCTGGTGAGAACTGGGATCCGCCGTATCTTAGAAGATGAGCGGGGGATCAAAGTTGTGGGTGAAGCGCCCGATGGTGAGACCGCGGTACAGTGGGCGAGACAAAATGAAGCCGACGTCATCTTAATGGACATGAATATGCCAGGTATGGGCGGACTCGAAGCGACGCGTAAGATTTTACGTTATCAACCTCATGCTAAGATTATTGTGCTAACAGTGCATACTGAAGATCCGTTCCCCAGTAAAGTGATGCAGGCGGGCGCGTCTGGTTATTTAACCAAAGGTGCGACGCCACCTGAAGTATTGCAAGCGATACGTCAGGTTTCCCGTGGGCAGCGCTATTTATCTCCTGAAATTGCCCAACAAATGGCATTGAGCCAATTCAATCCGGCCGATGAGAATCCGTTTAAAGCCTTGTCTGAGCGTGAGCTGCAAATTATGTTGATGATCACCAATGGTGAAAAGGTCAATGATATTTCTGAGCAGCTCAACTTAAGCCCCAAAACCGTTAACAGTTACCGTTACCGCTTGTTTGCGAAGCTTGGGATCAGTGGTGATGTGGAGCTGACTCGTTTAGCGATCCGCTATAAAATGTTAGATGCTGGCCATTTCTAATGGCCGCTTATGTCAATGGTTCTAGCATTAATTAAGTGTTAGCTGTGAGTTGGAAAACGATTTATCAAGCAGTTTTGAAGATGGTAAGTAAAAGAGTGGGTGTGTAACGATGTCGACAGGTTTTAACGCCCAGAGTTTTTTACGCACGGTCTCATCCTCTGCTGGGGTTTATCGCATGTATGACGTCAAAGGTGACGTCATTTATGTGGGGAAGGCCAAAGATCTTAAAAAGCGCTTATCTTCCTATTTCCGTAAAAACCTTGGCAATGTGAAAACTCAGGCGCTGGTGTCCCATATCCATCATATTGATGTGACGCTGACCCACAGCGAGACAGATGCGCTGCTGCTTGAGAATGACTATATCAAGCAGTACATGCCCAAATACAATGTGTTACTGCGGGACGATAAGTCATACCCTTATATTTTCTTGAGCCAACACGAGCATCCACGCCTCGCATACCATCGCGGGCCGCAGCGGGAGAAGGGCCATTATTTTGGGCCTTATCCGAATGGCGGAGCGGTGCGCGAAAGTTTGCACTTGATGCAAAAGCTGTTTCCTATCCGCCAATGTGATGATCTCTATTATAAATCCCGCACTCGGCCCTGCCTGCAATACCAGTTATCCCGTTGTAGTGCGCCTTGCGTCGGTAAGGTCAGTAATGCGGAGTATGATGAGCAGGTTAAACTTGCCAGTTTGTTCCTAAAGGGAAAAGATAAACAAGTTATCAGTGAACTCGTGGCTAAGATGGAAGAGGCAGCTGAGCAGCAAGCCTATGAGCAAGCCGCGCGTTTTCGCGATCAAATTATGGCGCTGCGCCGCGTGGCCGAGCAGCAAGAAGTCTCGGGTAATACCGGCGATATGGATGTTATCGGCGTACACTATGCCTCGGGCATTGCCTGTTTTCACTTGCTATTTATCCGCGAAGGTAAAATTTTTGGTAGCCGCAGCTATTATCCAACGGTGCCCGCGCAAACGGATATCGAAGAAGTCTTACGCTCCTTCCTGCTACAGTTTTATTTAAATGCCGATATTCAACGCACTATTCCTAAGGAGGTGGTGATAAGCCATCACTTTGAAGAATTGCATGAGTTAGAGGCGGCCGTCTCTGAGGCGTTGAATAAAAAATTCAGCATTAAAACCAATGTGCGCGCCGACAGGGCGAGTTTTTTACGCCTCGCGATCACCAATGCTACCAATGCGGTTATGACGCGCCTGTCCCATAAAAACACCGTTGAACAGCGTTTTGTCTTGCTTGAAGAGATTCTCGAACTCAATGCGCCGATTCAGCGAATGGAGTGTTTCGATATCAGCCATACCATGGGCGAGAGCACGGTCGCCTCCTGTGTGGTGTTTAATCGTGAAGGGCCGCATAAAGCCGAATATCGTCGTTATAATATTGAAGGTATTACGCCAGGCGATGATTATGCCGCCATGAAGCAAGCCATTAGCCGTCGATTTGATAAAATTGATGCCAGCGGCAAAATTCCTGACATCTTATTTATCGACGGTGGTCTAGGGCAGCTGCGTATCGCGCAGCAAATAGTGGATGAGAAATTCGTCAATTTAGATAAAGCGCCGCAGCTTATTGGGGTGGCAAAGGGAGAGAGCCGTAAACCTGGACTTGAAACCTTAATCTTTGGCGACACTGAAACGAGCTTTTCCCTTGAAGATGACTCACCCGCATTGCACCTTATTCAACATATTCGCGATGAATCGCACCGCTTTGCCATCACTGGGCATCGTAATCGCCGTCAGAAAACCCGTAACACCTCAACGCTTGAATCCATTCCGGGCATTGGCCCTAAACGCCGTAAAGCGTTACTCCAACATTTGGGCGGTTTACAAGAAGTGAAGGGCGCGAGCGTGGCCGAGTTAGCGAAAGTGCCAGGGATCAGCATAGAAATGGCACAAACCATTCATGATGCATTGCGAGGGTGATAAAATTAAGGCAAGATTGGCGCTGCTTTTGACTAACTGGTTTGATCATGCCGTTTAACTTACCCATAGCATTAACTCTTTTTAGGCTTTTTTTACTGCCCATTTTTGTGGTGTTGTTTTATTTACCTTACAGCTGGACGCCTTTTGTTGCCGCATTTGTGTTTTGGTTGGCGGCGTTAACGGATGCATTAGACGGTTATGCGGCGCGTAAACTCAAGCAACTGACCCGTTTTGGCGCCTTCCTCGATCCCGTCGCTGATAAACTGATGGTGATCACCGCGCTCGTATTATTAGTTGACCAATACGCTGATATTTGGCTCACACTGCCAGCACTGTTTATGATTGGCCGTGAAATTGTGATTTCAGCCCTGCGGGAGTGGATGGCTGAATTAGGTAAACGCGGCACGGTTGCGGTTTCTTGGATCGGCAAATATAAAACGGCGGCGCAGATGGTGGCGATTATTGGCCTGATCTGGCAATACAATCCACTCATGATCACCGCGGCATTTGTGCTGTTATATATCGCTGCCGTATTAACGTTCTGGTCAATGATGAGTTACATTTTAGCCGCCTGGAAAGATTTAACGGCTGAATAGCACAATAAAAAATCAAAGAGATTATTTAGTGCGCAAGCAGTAAGTTATCGATAAAACAGCGGTTGACACTGCATCGTAAATAGGTAGAATGCCTCCCCGTAGACGAGAGACGAAGTGAAAACAAAATCTTAACTCTGCGTGATGCGACATTAGCTCAGTTGGTAGAGCGATACCTTGCCAAGGTATAGGTCATCGGTTCGAACCCGATATGTCGCTCCAATCTAAATGATTGGAAAGATGGCGCGATGGCAGAATGGCTATGCTGCGGATTGCAAATCCGTCGATCTCGGTTCGACTCCGGGTCGCGCCTCCATGATTAATATATTAATGACACGATTCCCGTCGTTAATATAAAGAGTTTGCCCGAGTGGTGGAATCGGTAGACACAAGGGATTTAAAATCCCTCGCTGGTAACAGCGTGCCAGTTCAAGTCTGGCCTCGGGTACCATTATTATAATGGTGACAGCTCAAACGAGCTAAAGCGTTAAACTTCGTAATCTAAGTATTTGAAATATAATCAATAGATAGAAGCAATGAGTTAACAATATCAACAGCAGTGCTGACGATATTCAGAGTTTGCCCGAGTGGTGGAATCGGTAGACACAAGG
>NZ_AKZL01000135.1:0-7938 GCF_000282755.1 Shewanella sp. POL2 | reverse complement strand
AATAATTGTGAGGCGGCAAAACCGTAAAAGCCGCGCTCATTGCTAACGGCCGCTAGGGCTTTGGTGGCGCTTTCTGGGGCGTGTTTGGCATTGGTGCGATACAGCCAATATTGCCAGCGCTCTTTGGCTTGAGCTTCAGGTGATAATAAATCTAAGTAGCGAGCAATATGGGTGCTGTCCTGCTCACGAATCGCCCAACGTAAACGACGTTCGAACATATCGTCGCTTTTCATCTCTGGCAGCAGATTATCTGCCCAGTCTTTAAAATTATCATCCTGCTCAATCAATACTCGGCGCACCAGATACTTTTGCAGCTGTAGATCTTGCGCGGGACTAAAACGTTTGGCTTTTTGATACCGAGTATATAAATCGATGGCTTGGTCGAGATCTTTACGGGCAAGGCGTTTTAACCCAGCAGCAACGATATCGCCAACAATAGGATTTTTGTCTTTAAATTTTTCAGTATGGCGCAGGCTATTGGGATCTTTAAATACGGCGACTAAGCGTTTGGCTTCGGCGCTATGGACCGTAATTTTTTGCGATAGAAAGCTCAAAAGACTGGTTTGGCCTTCATCGAAGCTCACTAACATCCTTGCCCAAATCACCTCTTGAGTGCGCTTGCCCGCTTTGGTCCAGGCATTGAACAGAGGGTCACATTCTTTCGGACGGGAATCACCATAGACCCATAGCGACTGCGCGGCGGTATAGGCGGTTTGGGTTTCACCTTTGGCAAGTTTTGCCTCATAAAAATAACACTGTAGTCTGACATCGGTTGGCGCATCTTGAGCCAGCGTCAGAAAATCGTTCCAGCGCTTTTGGCTACCAGCATTCAATAAATATTTCGAACGCAGTCTTTGGTACATTGGTGTTGTTTGATATTTATCTATCAAAAACTTAGCGTCATTACCGCGTAAATCATTGAGCCGACCTATATCGATATCATGGTCTAAGTAGATCGCCAGCGGATATTCACCTAACTTAGCACGTAGGGGCTTATAGGTTGCATAGTCTTGTTTCTTCAAGGCTTTTTCAGCCTCAAGAAAAGTCTTTTGGGTCGACGTTAAAGCAAAAGCCGCAGAGGCATTAAATGCACCTGCGATAATAATTGCGCTGGATAACACCATCTTTGTGAATGGGTTGCACATGCAGAACTTGCCTCCGGGCATCAAGGTTACAATCGATTTTTCCCTATCGATTCAGGATTAATAGTGATTTAGGCGTTTTGCTGCGTTTGGGTGTTGAGTTGTTCGAGTGCGGTGGCATCCTCAATTTTTGTTACCCTGGTTTGGTGTTCAGTTGTTTTAGCTGAGCTATCGTTTTCGAACTCGCTGGTTTCATCAATATCACTGTCGTCTAAGGCTTCATTGAGCGCCTTCTCAAGTAACATCTTATCGAGTTGTTTGCTGGTATCAACACCCAGTTGCTGCATTAAATGCGCTTGACGCACCAAATTGCCTTTGCCAGAGGATAATTTATTCATGGCACTGTGATAGGTTTTCTCGGCGTTATCTAAAGCGCGGCCAAGTTTTTCCATATCGTCGAGGTAGCCGCAGAGTTTGTCGTAGATCCGGCCTGCTTGTTTGGCAATGGTTTGGGCGTGTTGGTTTTGATACTCGTAACGCCAGATATTATTGATGGTACGCAGGGCAACCAAGAGGTTGGTTGGGCTGACCAGCATAATATTTTGCTCAAGGGCAAAGTTAACAAGGCTTGGGTCATGCTCTAAAGCCAGCAAAAATGCGGGCTCGATGGGGATAAACATCAGCACATAATCTAAGCTTTTAAGCCCGTGTAAACGCTGATAATCTTTTTGGCTCAAGCCTTTAATGTGGTTGCGTATGGATAGCACATGCTCATTGATGGCCTGTTCGCGCACCAGCGGATCTTCACTGTTAAAATAGCGCTCGTAGCTGATAAGTGACATCTTAGCATCAATCACCACGTCTTTATTTTCAGGCAAATGCACGATGACATCGGGCTTAAAGCGTTTGCCGCTGTCATCTTTGAGATCCTGCTGGGTGTGGTACTCGTGGCCTTCGCGCAGGCCACTTTCTTGCAGCACGCGGTCTAAAATCACTTCGCCCCAGTTGCCTTGCTGCTTATTATCGCCTTTTAGGGCTTTTGTCAGGTTAATGGCATCTTGGCTCATTTTTAAGTTGAGCTCACGCAAGTGCTCTAATTGATGTTTGAGTGCACTACGCTCGGATTGCTCATGGTTATAGGATTCGCGGATTTGCTGCCTAAAACCTTCTAACTGTTGCTTTAACGGCCCAAGTACGCCTTCTAATTGATTGGCGTTTTGGTGTTTAAAGTTTTCGCTGCGCTCTTCGAAAATACGGTTGGCAAGATTTTCAAATTGGGTTTGCAGACGTACTTCGGCACTTTCTAGGGTGGCGATCTTTTCCCGCAGTGATTCTTGCTGGGCATCCGCTTTGGCCTGAATGGTTTGTTGTAGGGCATTAGATTTAGACAACGCCAGTTGTAATTCGAGTTGACGGCGATGACTATCGTTTAATTGCTGCTCTAAACTCGGCACGCGCTCGGCTAAGGCCTCGGCTTTGCCTAGATGTTCGATTTTTTGCTCTAGGCGCTGCTGGCATTGACGGAGTTGGCTATCTTTATCGTCCACTAAGATTTGCTGCTGCGCGAGGGAAAGCTCTGCATCTTCGTTCACTTGGCGCATTTCTTGTTCTAACTCGTCCTTAAACTGTTGCCAGCGAGAACGGGTGAGACGTTGATTGAGTAGGGCACCGATTAACAGTCCTAAAAAGGCCACGGCGATTAGGCCGATGATCTGGGCGAGGGAAAAAGATTGAGAAAATGGCATCTTACTAGCACTCCTTTTGCGATGGCGCTTAGGGTCGCATGCCCCTAGAAAGGCTTCAAGTGCTTTAATAAACAATCTGTTTAGCTGATGACTCAAATGAGCAAGACTTAGTCGCTTAGGTTGATATAGTGTGAGGGATGAAATTTTTTTGCGGTTTTCTGTGTCTATATCACTACAGCTTATCAACACAGGTTAATTTACCTGAGCTTTATGGGTGAGCGCTTAGCGTTAGCAAAAGCCGGTACATAACATTTTATTTTTGCAGAGGTGTCAATTGACTAATCAATCACGTTTTACACCGGGTATTTTGAAAAAAGCACGCTGGCATATACAAGACAATCAAGTTACTCCTGAGTCGGTCTTTAAGGCACGTCGCCACATAGTGAAAGCCATGGGGTTAGGTGCGATTGGTGCCAGTATCCCAGGTTATGTGCAGGCGGGATTATTTGATCTGTTTGGTGATCAGCCCAAAACCAGCTTTATCACCACGCCACTGACTTTTGAGGCCAATGCGCGCTTTGGTCAGGGTGAGGTGCTTACACCATTTGATAAGGTCACAACCCATAATAACTTTTATGAGTTTGGTACCAGCAAACAAGACCCGTCTGATAATGCGCAGCAGTATAAAGTCGACCCTTGGCAATTGCGTATTGAAGGCGAAGTTGAGCGCCCCATGACGCTTGATTATCAGGATCTGACTAAGCTGTTTCCGCTTGAAGAGCGTACTTATCGACTGCGCTGCGTTGAAGCTTGGTCGATGGTGATCCCTTGGGTTGGATTTCCACTTGCGGCGTTATTGAAAAAAGTGGGCGTAACCAGCAAGGGAAAATATGTTGCTTTTGAGACCGCCTTCGATCCCGAGCAAATGCCAGGACAAAAAAGCCGTTTAATGGGCGGTGGCATTCATTATCCCTATGTGGAAGGCTTAACCATTGCCGAGGCGATGAATGAACTGACGCTGATGTCAGTCGGGCTGTATGGTAAAACCCTGCCGCCGCAAAACGGTGCGCCGATCCGCTTAGTGGTGCCGTGGAAATATGGTTTTAAGAGCATTAAATCGATTGTGCGTATTCGGGTGATGGACAAGCAGCCACCCACCAGCTGGAATCAACTCGCACCCCATGAGTATGGGTTTTATGCCAATGTGAACCCAGCTGTCGATCATCCCCGGTGGTCACAGGCGAGTGAGCGGCGCATCGGTGAAGGTGGGTTATTCTCGGCGCAGCGCATCGATACATTGCCTTTTAATGGCTATGGCGAGTTTGTGGCCTCTTTATATGACGGCATGGATTTGAGGCAGTTTTATTAACCCATTCGGTGACCGTATTCTAGGCGCAATCGATTGCGCCTAGCGAACAAGTTGCAATATCTGTCTAGTGAGATAGTGGTTAGCGCCTTTAAAGGGGAAAAGAGTAGGAGTCTTATGTTCAACATCACGGCGTTAAGAGTCACACCAAAACAGCTGCTCTGGGTAAAGTTAGTTTTTCATTTGATTGGGTTTATCCCGATTACTTGGTTGGTTTTTACTGTGCTGTCGGGGCGTGCGGGCGGCGACCCTGTGCAGCATATTATCCACTTTACTGGAATTGGCGCACTCAATGCGCTACTGGCAACACTACTGATTTCACCTATTGCCAAGAGATTTAAGTTAGGTTGGTTAATGCAGACTCGCAGGCTTGTCGGCTTGTATGTGTTTGCCTATGCCACACTGCATATTGTGGCGTTTTTCAGCTTAGATCTGCTGTTTGCCTGGGAGTTGTTTTTCAGCGAGGTGGCGAAACGGCCTTATATTTTAGTTGGTGCTGTGGCTTATGTGATTGTGAGCGCCTTAGCGATTACCTCATTTAAGGTCTTAATGCGAAAAATGGGCCGCCGTTGGCAAACGCTGCACAATGGAGTGTATGTCGTGGCGATACTAGCACCGATCCATTTTTATTGGTCGGTCAAATCCGAAATCATCGAACCGAGTCTGTATATCCTCGGTTTTGGTTTGTTGCTCGCATGGCGTTTACCCATTTGGCAGAAGAAGCGCAGCAGCCGTATCGCGATGGCCGCCGAGGGCAAGCGATAATCTGTAGTGTTGGCATTTATCAACGAGCAAAGAAAACGGCGTTTGCATACACTGCAAGCGCCGTTTTTATATCAGACGTTGGAAGATAATAGGTTTAACCTAAACCTTGGGTTGCCGATTTCATTTGAATAAATTCAATCTTATAGCCGTCAGGGTCTTCCACAAAGGCGATTTCGGTGGTGCCACCCGCAACAGGGCCAGGCGCGCGGGTGACTTTACCGCCTGCGGCGGCAATGGCTTCACAACGAGCATAAATGTCTTCATCACCAATGGCGATATGGCCAAAGCCTGTGCCGAGATCGTATTTTTCAGTGCCCCAGTTATAGGTCAATTCAATCACCGCTTGGCCTGTTGATTCTTCACCGTAGCCCACGAAGGCTAAAGAATATTTGTATTCTGGGTTTTCTGAGGTGCGTAGCAGCTTCATGCCAAGTATTTGAGTGTAAAAATTAATACTGCGCTCTAAGTTACCAACGCGGATCATTGTGTGTAACAGTTGTGACATAGGATTATCTCGGTCAATGAATTATGCCGGCATTATAACAAAAATCATTGTTAATCGAGTCTTAATGTTAATCGAATAAGCGAATTGCTATGCCTTGATTTTTGAGTTGATGTGCGCTAGGCGAGATTGCGTGGTGTGAGCTGTATCACGTCACCATTAAACGCGATGTGAAAAGTACAGGATAATTTAGGTCTTGCTCACAAAATAACTATCTCAATATAGGCATTTATCGCAGGCTTGATAATAATGGGTTCATACCCACTAGGAGAGTGAATATGAACACCGAACTTAAAATGGCGCTAGGTACTACAGTTGTAATTGCTTTATTTTTCAGTGCATTCTTCGTATCTATGTTCTGATACCGCATTCTAATCAAATCCTGTGTTAAGGCGCTTAAATCGGTTGATTTAAGCGCCTTTGTGTTTCTAGACTCCGCCGTTTTCCGTATCTGTCCGTTTTAACATCTCGTGATTGTCGGCAATATTTCTGCAAATAGTTTGAAAAATGATTATTTTGATATTTATATATTTTGATTTTCAAACTAAAATGTTGGCAGACATCATCAAACACCACAGGTACTTTTGTCCAAATCGGTCAGATAAGGGCAGGGAACGTAGGAAAAAATAATGAAAATAACCCCTTCAACAACAACGCCGCAGCCAAGTCATGGCGTTGGACACTCCATTGCCCAATGGCAACATCCCCATGGATTCTCTACACAAAATACTGCTGGCGAAAAAAATACCCGTTATGTGCTGTATTTAACGGTTATCACTATGGTGGCCGAGATTGTGGCGGGCACGATATACGGCTCTATGGCATTGCTGGCCGATGGTTGGCATATGGGCACTCATGCCGCCGCCTTTATGATTACGCTGTTTGCCTATTCCTATGCCCGTAAGCATGCCAATGATCCAACCTTTGCCTTTGGTACCGGTAAAGTGAGTGTCCTTGGCGGTTATACCAGCGCCATCGCCTTAGGACTGGTTGCACTTATCATGCTTATCGAATCAGGGATGCGTTTGATAAACCCTGAGAATATTCACTTTAATGAGGCCATTTTCGTAGCCTTGATTGGATTAAGTGTGAACGTATTAAGCGTGTTTTTGTTGAAAGACCATCACTCCCACGACCATGGACATTCACATGGGCATTCACACGGTCACTCTCATGGTCACACTCACGCACATGATCATGATGATGAGAACGATGACCATAAGGCTCATCAAGATAATCATTGCTGCCATGGGCACGATCATCATGCTGCTGACCATGACCATGACCATGACCATGACCATGACCATGACCATGACCATGACCATGACCATGACCATGACGACCATTCACACAACCACGCACATGGACATTCCCATGGGCATTCGGGGCATGATCACAACCTGAGAGCCGCTTATTTTCACGTATTAGCCGATGCATTAACCTCAGTGCTGGCGATTGCCGCACTCTTATTCGGCAAATATATGGGCTTAACTTGGCTCGACCCGATTATGGGGATTGTGGGCGCCATTATTATTAGCCGCTGGTCATGGGGACTCATTCAACAAACAAGTCCAATTTTGCTCGACGGCGGGGTAAATATCTCGCTACAACGTAAAGTGCGTGAAGCCATTGAAGCGGTTCCGGATCACCAAGTCGCCGATTTACATATTTGGCGCGTGAGTGCCGATCACCATGCTATTATGTTATCCATAGTGTCCCACTCACCGAAAGAAGCCAGTTATTTTAATCAGTTACTGACTAAGTTCCCTGAGTTATCCCATATTACTATTGAGCTGCATACTTGTCGTCAACGTGAGTGTGTCGCTAAGGAAGCCTAATGACAGTTGCACCGCAGCATGATGCTCTATCAGCCTCGACCGTCCATTCCACGGATCAGGCGTTAAACCATGTGATTATTGAGTTTTATGAAAAATTATCATCTTGGGAGCATGCTATCGTGCGTGATAAGGGTTTTAGCCTATCACAGGTTCACACCATCGAATTATTGGGAGTGCACGGCGCGATGCGGATGAAGGAACTTGCTGATAAAATTGGGGTAACGACTGGCACGCTTACGGTGCAAATCGATAAGATGGTCGAATCCCAATGGGTTGTGCGCCGCCCGCACGAAACCGATAGGCGCTCGATTCTGGTCGAGTTAACCGAAAAGGGCCAAGCACTATTTCTTGAGCATGATGCGCTGCATTTGCAATTAACGACCGATCTCACCGCTAAAATGAGCGCGGAGGAGCGCAGCGTGCTGCTGAACCTGCTGACGCGGATGAACCAAGAGTTTTAATTGCACATTTATGTAGCTCATTAAGTCACGATTAAAGCGCCCCGATGGGCGCTTTTTTTATGACACAACATATTGAATATTTTCGATTCATTCTCGATTAATCATCCGTGATTACAATATCTTATCTTTTGTTACATTCTTGTTGGATTAAAAGTTGAACTGAAAATCAATTAAGGTAATGTAGAGCAGAAATTAAGATGGAATCAATTTAAGGGCTCTGTTTAAGGACTATGTTTAAG
>NZ_AKZL01000134.1:0-8020 GCF_000282755.1 Shewanella sp. POL2 | reverse complement strand
ATCACCAGCTTGGTCATAAAACCCTATCTCACTGTGAATCACTATATTTGATGAATTAAGCTCAATACTTAACACTCGGTGTGACTTTAGGGTACAGAGAGACAAAACTCATTTCCCACGATTAAACCATCAGAAAAAAATTACCTCAGCCTAATAAGCTGAGGTAAACCAAAAACTAGGATGATGGTTTAAAAGCCAACATTGTTTTAGTTCGCAAACTTCTGCTGGCGGTGATTCGAAACCGCAATATTGCAGACCTGCACACTCATATCGAAAGGGGTCATTTCCAATAAAAGCATAGGACTCAGGTCATTCCGAATCATCTGACAATCATTGTATTCATTTAAGAACAGACTTCAATACAAGCTTCAAAAACTTGTTTTAGACAATGCTAAAAAACCAAACTAAAATGCAAGACCAAAAACATGTAAGCGGCTGATTTTATTTAACTTAAAATATCGACAAACGCTTCCAAAACGCATTGAACGCATTTTAAGAACAATGTTTCCAAAATTACTGACGCTCACTGAAAAGTTCAGCATAAGGGATATCCCAATAAGGCGGATTACCAATATGGTCTTTAATAAACTCAATAAAGGCACTCACCTTAGGCGCTAAATGCTTACGACGTGGATACACCGCCTGTAGCGGTAAATGATGAGTCAATTGCCAATCTCTCAATAGTGGCACCAAGGTACCTTTAGCGATCTCATCTTCCATCAAGTAACTAGCAAGATATACAACCCCTAAGCCACTGATCGCAGCTGATTTTAAAGCAGGAGCGTTATCCACCCTAAAGTTACCTGAGACACCTATCTCACAGTAATCATCGCCCTTTTTAAACTGCCACATGCTGTGCTCATGCCACTCACCTTGATACACCAAGCAGTTATGGTCGACTAATTGCTCTGGACGCGAAGGTTCGCCATGCTTAGCAATATAATCGGGTGAGGCAACGAGTAGGAACTGACACTTCATCAAAGGTCGCGCCACCATACCAAGGGGAAGCTGCTCAGACATCGTTAACAGTAAGTCTAAACCTTCACTGACCACATCCACCTTATGATCAAGCAAACTGACTTGCAGTTCGAGCTCAGGGTGTTTTGCCATAAAGGATGGCAGTGCGGGAATGATATGCATAGCGCCAAAGGACTGAGAAATACCCACCTTTAACACGCCGCGGGTCGCATCGTTTAAATTATGCACGCTAGCAATCGCCTGCTCAGCATCGCGGAGTAACTCTTCACCTTGCAGATATAACAAATGCCCAGCTTCAGTCAAACTTAAGCTGCGAGTAGTACGCTGGATCAGTTGAACACCGAGTCTATGCTCGAGATCGGCTACCTGCGTACTAACCTTAGATTTAGAGATCCCAAGCCTTCTTGCGGCCGCACTGAAACTTCCGGCTCTGGCCACATGAGTAAAAATCGCAATAGGTTCTAACAGTTCTAACATGGAAAGTCGCCTTAAGCAGTTTCGACAGTGATTTAAACTTTCGGAATAACGCAGGAATGCAGCATTCCATAACGCCTTAATATCTCACAGCAAATGGGTTCGTTGTAGAGATTTAAACCGAAAAAGTCAGCTAAAGTAGAGTGTTTTATCTGACTGAGTTGCCAGCTTTTCATTATATTTTAAGAGTATACCAAACATTAGTCTGAAGAATGTAACATTCCACACTAAATAGCCGCAAGCATTGGGATTAATATCAAGGTGCTTGGTAACAATTCCCCAATAAAAAGCCCCAAACACAAAGGTGCTGAGGCATTGATCATTTATACTGCTTTATTCATTTTGCCAGCTAGGCAAACGTTCTAGCATAAAAACCTGTTTATTCCCTTAGATATCTTCTGCGATATCTACTCACGCAATTCGTGGTGAGTGTTTTGCGTCAACACGTAAGGTGCTAACTCAGGCACTTCTTTACGCAGTTGATTTTCAAGCACTAGCAGGTTTTCAAAACGGTCACATAAACGGTCGGCTTTCGCTTCAATCCCCTTGGATTGGGATTCAATTTGCTGCTCAATATCATCGCCTAATCTATCCATTTTTTGTGAAAATGCCTCCATCTTAGCATCGAAGGACTCACCATCGCCGGCAAGAATTTGGCCACCGATATTCATCATCAGGGTGCCAATGGAGTTTTGCACGATTTGCTCCATTTCCTGTTCAAACTCATCGTTAAAAGTGTTTTGCATCGACTCTTCGGTCGCACCAAGGTAAAAACTATCGCCCTGCTTGTAGGCTACGGCATCGACACGCTTCTGCACACCTGCCATCATTTCATCAAACTTAGCGCCAGCGGCATCGCCCATCAATGGCGTTAACGCCATACTCACAGCTTGAGAGGCTAGTGCAACCGCTTCATTGACTAATTCAATCACCTCAGGTACCTGAGTTGACACCTCATCGGCATATTGGCTAACTAGCTTCTTCTGCTTATCAGTTAAAGTTACCTGCTTGCCTTCAACGTATAACTTGTCAACCTCGATACGATACTTCTCGGCGCCCTTCTCACTCATCACTAATTTTTTAGGTTCGACTTTCACATCATAATTAAGGGAAACCTCACAGCGCTCATCAATTTGCGGCTCGGTTTTCGCTTGTGCTGATTGCAAGCCAGAAGCACCTAAAATAACGCCCGATAATGCCACTCCAGTTAATAGCGTATTTATTTTCATTGTGGTTCATCCTTTAATCTGAGTAATTCGACTAAGCTAACATGCTAAAAGACAAAAAGCAGAAGATGTGCCAACTTTGTAACAATATGATTAGTATGGAGTTATAAAAATTAGCACCGATAGATGATTAGTGATTTTCACCAATATTTAGCTTAAGGGTGCTAATAAAAGAGGTAAATCAGAAGATTGAACGTCCGAGACGCTGGCTGAGATGCTCAAGCATCGCCGTCCCCGCGAGGGAGTTACCTTGGTTATCTAATTCGGGTGACCAAACGCAGACCGAGAGCTCCCCAGGGATCACCGCAATAATGCCGCCACCGACACCACTTTTGCCAGGCATTCCGACACGATAGGCAAACTCACCAGCGCCATCGTACAAGCCCGAGGTTGCTAACAGGGCATTTAACTGTCGAGTCTGCACTTGCGAAATAAGCTCGGTACCGTCTAAAGTTTTACCGCGATTAGCTAAATACAGCATCGCCCGCGATAGATCGGCGCAGTTCATTTTTAAGGCGCAGTAATGAAAATAAGTGCGCAGCACTGTATCGACATCACCTTGAAAATTGCCGAAGGATTTCATCAGATAGGCGATGGCCGCATTGCGAGCACTATGCTGATATTCAGAATCCGCCACTTGCTTATCGAAACAAACTTTATCGTTTTGACTCAACGCCCTGACCAATTCCAACATCCGATGCTTAGGTGCCCCTAAACGGCTCTGTAATAAGTCAGCGATGACTAACGCGCCAGCATTAATAAAGGGATTGCGAGGTTTACCCCGCTCGAGTTCGACTTGGACTAATGAATTGAAGGAGTGTCCCGAGGGTTCTTTGCCGACGCGGCTCCAAATTTCGGTTTCTTCATATAAAGTTAGCGCTAAGGTTAAGCTGAAAACTTTAGAAATACTTTGAATTGAAAATGGCTCAAGGTAATCGCCTGCGCCTATGGTTTCACCGTCAATAGTTGTCACGGCTATGCCCAATTTGCCAGCATCAACATTAGCGAGCGCAGGAATATAATTAGCAACCTTTCCTTGGCCGAGCAAGGGTCGAACTTTGTCGACCACTTCCTCTAATAACGCCTGTTCTGGCATTAACTCCACCAGATATCGTACAGTTCGCTAACTTCGAGTTGAGTCACTTTTTGACCCGCCCAGAATGCCTTAACAGCAGCGATATCTTCCTCGGTGCACTTCCCGATAGTTTGGGTCGCAATAATACCTTCCCATTCGATATGACCACCGCCATGGAAGCCTAGCTTACGGGCTTCAATCACCTCATCAATAAACTTATCGACAGTTGCATCAATTTCAGCTTCAGAGACAGATGCATCGAACGTCCAAGTGATGTCAAAACCTAACTCTTGGAATTCATCGACGCGCATTTTCTTACGTAAACGACGGCTACGATTCGTTGCCATAGTGATTTTCCCCGTTGTGTTAAAAAACCAATAAAAAGATAACGATATTAAGCGATACGCTCGAACATCAGATCCCATACGCCATGGCCAAGGCGATGACCGCGGGCTTCAAATTTCGTGAGTGGACGATGATCCGGACGCGGTACAACAGTACCATCGGCAGATTGATTCTTGTAACCGCTCGCCACATTCATCACTTCCAGCATATGTTCGCTGTAGTTTTCCCAGTCGGTTGCCATATGGAATACGCCGCCAATCTTCAGTTTACGGCGGATCAATTCGGCAAATTCAGCTTGTACGATACGGCGTTTGTGGTGGCGCTTTTTATGCCAAGGATCGGGGAAGAACAACTGCACACGCGTCAGGCTGCCATCGGCAATCGCATGTTCTAATACTTCCATCGCATCATGGTGATACACACGAAGATTGGTCACGCCCGCGGCAGCGGCATCACTTAAGCATGAGCCAACACCAGGCTTATGGACTTCAATACCGATAAAGTTCAGCTCTGGTGCTTCTTGCGCCATTTGCACTAAAGAAGCGCCCATACCGAAACCAATCTCCAGTACAGTGTCAGCTTCGCGGCCAAAAACTTCGGCTAAATCCAATGGTGTTGGGCTGTAATCTAAGCCCATTGTTGGCCACTGAGTCTCAATGGCTTGCGCTTGACCTTTAGTCAAACGCCCTTCTCTTAGGACAAAGCTTCTGATCTTACGCAGATACTTGCCTTCTTCATTAAATTCAGCGGTAGTGACTTCGCTCATTTTTGCCTCGTCTCGTGGACAACACCCTCTAAAAAGAAGGGCATTATCCAAAGTTCAACTTACAGTGCAAGCACTAATGGAGGCGAAGTATAACAAGATTCTTCGCCGGAGCGAATCTAGCGCTGTTTTTCCTGTGAGAGTGACTTGTTTGCCGCCCTATCTCCCGCTACACTGCGCCGATGAAATCTACAGCCTCCTTTGCAACACGTATCGTTAATTGGTACGACACCCACGGTCGTAAAACCCTCCCTTGGCAGCAAGATAAAACCCCATATAGTGTATGGGTTTCAGAGATTATGCTGCAACAAACTCAGGTGGCGACTGTTATTCCCTATTACCAGCGTTTTATGACGCGTTTCCCCGATGTATTAGCCCTCGCTAACGCGCCGGATGATGAAGTATTGCACCATTGGACAGGCCTTGGTTATTACGCTAGGGCTCGCAATCTGCATAAAGCCGCTAAGATGGTTCGCGATTTGTATCAAGGACAATTCCCGACGAATTTTGAGAAAGTGCTAGCACTGCCAGGCATTGGCCGCTCTACAGCGGGTGCAGTGCTATCCCTATCACTTGGGCAGCAGCATCCTATCCTCGATGGCAATGTTAAGCGCGTCCTAGCAAGACATGGCGCGATTTCGGGCTGGCCTGGACAAAAACCAGTGGAGGAGCAACTCTGGCAATTAACTGAACAGTTAACGCCAGAGCAGGATATTCAAAAATACAACCAAGCCATGATGGATATTGGTGCCAGTATTTGTACTCGCAGCAAACCCAATTGCGCCGCTTGCCCTGTGGCTATCGATTGCAAGGCCCAACTTATGGGTAGGCAAACCGATTTCCCGGGTAAAAAACCGAAGAAAACTATCCCAGAGAAATCTGCTTGGATGTTGGTTTTGCTCAAAGATAATCAAGTCTTCTTGGCTAAGCGCCCTCCTGCAGGCATTTGGGGCGGACTCTGGTGCTTCCCCGAGTTTAATACTCAAGCCGCACTCAATGCAGAGCTTGAAGCCCAAGGTTATAAAGCCGCTCAACTCGAACCATTAATTGGTTTTAGGCATACCTTTAGCCATTTCCATTTAGATATTCAGCCCATGCTACTGAATTTAGATAGTCACGCGAATGGCTACGACAAGCAAACCGCGGGTAAACAGATCGTGGGCGCAGTCATGGAACAAAATCAGTCTCTCTGGTATAACATCAATCAACCTTCCAAAGTGGGACTCGCCGCCGCAACTGAGCGCGTGTTAGCCAACTTGGGATCACTCGTAGCTATTGCTCGTAACCACTGTAGTCAGTAAGGAATAATCATGGCGCGTACTGTCAATTGCGTACATTTAAACAAAGAAGCCGACGGCCTAGACTTTCAACTGTATCCAGGTGATTTAGGTAAACGCATTTTTGATAACATCAGTAAAGAAGCTTGGGGCCTATGGCAGAAAAAACAGACCATGCTGATTAACGAAAAGAAACTCAACATGATGAATGTTGATGATCGTAAGTTTTTAGAAGAGCAAATGACATCCTTCCTGTTCGAAGGTAAAGACGTTGAAATTGAAGGCTTTGTGCCTGAAAAAGATCAAGAATAAGCCTAAGCACCTATCCATAAATAGCAAAAAAGCGCCTAAGGGCGCTTTTTTGTTACAGGAGAAATGGCGTGCTTACTTACGCACACCTTCTACCACTAAATCTAATTCAACATTGGCAGATGCCGGACCTAAGTCCATCTTGATGCCATAATCTTTCATCGCAAAGGTGGTAGTACCGGTAAAGCCGGCACGATATCCGCCCCAAGGATCTTGACCTTCACCCACAGCATGCGCTTGAATCGCAAGTGGTTTAGTCACACCGTTTAGCGTGAAGTTACCCTTGATAACCATATCGCCATTACCTTTATCTTCAACCGAAGTCGAAACGAAAGTCGCTTCGGCAAATTTAGCGGCATTTAAAAAGTCAGCGCTACGGATGTGTTTATCACGCTCAGCATGGTTTGAGTCCACACTTAAGGTGTTCACTTTTACATTCACTTTGGCTGCCGCTGGATTTTTAGCATCGTAGCTGAAATCACCGCTGAAATCATTAAAACGGCCAACTACATAGCTATAACCTAAGTGACTCACTTTAAAGGTAATAGAGGCATGGGCACCTTCACGATCAATCACATAATCGGCGGCAGATGCAGCAATCGGAGCCAGTAAAGACCCGCCAATCAAGGCCGCTAATAGTTGTTTTTTCATTATATTATCCTCGGTTAAATTTAATCATCTTGAGTAATGTTGAATCTTTATCGATAAAATGGTGCTTTAGAGCACCTAAGGCATGCAGTACAACCAAAGCAATCAAGCTATAGGCGGCATATTGATGAATATCCCCCGCGATATCAGCCTGATTTTCAATCAGTGGCGTTAGGCCGGGTAACTCAAACCAGTCAAACACCATAATTCCTCGCCCCTCTGCCGTTGAAATCAAAATGCCTGCGGTCATAATCAGCAGTAATAAGAGGTAAATCGCGCCATGGGCAATCTGGGCAGTAACCTTTTCCCATGGCTGATGATTTTGCTCTGGTGCAGGCTTTGGATTAATCAAACGCCAAACTAAACGAAATAACGTTACCGCCAGCAGCAAAATCCCGACGCTTTTATGCCAATGTGGCGCCGTTTTGTACCATGGGCTGTAGTAGGTCAACTCAACCATCCAAACCCCCATGGCAAATAATCCAATCACGGCTACAGCGCTCAACCAATGGCTTGCAATAGCAATAAGTCCATAACTTAACTTAGTATTTCTAAACATACTGCCACTCCGAACCTTTATACTTCTGCCACATAATTAAATAATAGTCATTATCATAGAACGAAAATTAAAAACTAAAATCAGTAAAAATAGCTCATATCTTTCTAAAATTTAGAATGTTTGCCATTTTAACGTTTTGAAGCTGATAGCAAGGTTAGTAAAGGCAATATGTTCGAGTGGAAATACAACTTAGTGATATTAAACTGAACCGATTTTGATAGGTTTATAGATAAAAAACAGCCAAAGTGCACATTAAACAGTCGAACACATCATTTATCAGGAAAAAGCACTTGCAGCGGCTAAATACCCTCGCTAATATAGCCGCACTTCGAACGAGACAGCATTGAGTTGTCAGTTTTAAGTAGT
>NZ_AKZL01000133.1:0-8605 GCF_000282755.1 Shewanella sp. POL2 | reverse complement strand
TGAGGGACAGGCAATTTTGAGCAGTTATGGTTTTCAGCCGCCTAAAAAATAATGTCTAATAGACTCATTAAAAATGGCGCGAAATAGCGCCATTTTTGTTGCTCGCTTTAGCAAGGCTTAGGTCAGTGCTAGTGCATTAAATACAACGTCGCTAATCCGAGAAAGGCAAACAGACCTATCACATCGGTGACTGTGGTGAGCACCATACCGCCCGCTAACGCCGGATCTACTTTTAAGCGCTTTAAGATCAGCGGAATACTGGCGCCTGCTAGTCCTGCGACTGTCATATTGATGAGCATTGCACCGCCAATCAGGCTGGCAAGCGCCATATCATCTTTCCAAACTAATACCGCGATAAACACTAACATCGACCACATTAAGCCATTCAAAAAGCCAATCGCGAGTTCTTTGCCAATCAGCCAGCGGGCATTACTTTGGCCAATATGGCCTAGGGCAATCCCGCGGATCACTAGGGCCAAGGTTTGGTTCCCTGCGACGCCGCCCATGCTCGGTACAATCGTCATTAAAATCGCAATCGTGGCAAACTGTTCAATAGTGCCCTCAAACATATTGCTGACAGAGGCCGCTAGCAGAGCCGCAAATAGGTTGATCGTGAGCCAGAGCGAACGGCGGAAGGTACTTTTGAGTACAGGGGCGAAGGTGTCTTCATCATCGTCCATCCCCGCCATCCCCATCATAGAGTGCTCGGCGTCTTCACGGATAACATCCACCACGTCATCGATGGTGATCCGGCCGAGCAACTTGCCCTCACTATCGACCACGGGCGCTGACACCCAGTCATGGCGCTCGAACAGTTGCGCCACTTCACTGTCGGACATGCCCACGGGAATGCTCTCGATATCGGTATCGATAATGCTGCTGATATGAGTATTGGGATCGCAGGTGAGCAGATCCGCAAGTTTGACCCCACCAAGCACGCGATCGTGTTTATCCACCACGTATAAAGTATCGGTAGTGTCGGGCAGGTTGCCCCGTTGGCGCAAATAACGCAGTACCACATCGATATTGACATCGGGTCTTAAGGTTACTGTGTCGGTGTTCATTAAGCTGCCTGCGGTCTCATCGGGATAAGAGAGCGCTTGCTCGACTCGCTGGCGGTTTTGCAGACTCATCGACTGTAATACTTGTTTATACACAGTATCTGGCAGGCTTCGCAGAATATAAGCCAGATCGTCCGTATCCATGCTGGCGGTAGCCTTGGCGACTCGCTCTGGACTCATGGTGCTGATCAGCGGGTCTTTTAACTCTTCGCTGAGTTCATCGAGAATATCCCCGAGCTGATCTTGATCGACGAGTTGCCATAACACCTGCCGAGCTTTGGGAGGTGACGATTCTAAAATCAATGCGATATCTGACGGCGCCATATTTTGTAGCATTTGCCTGACATGCACAAACATACCACTGTTGAGGGCTTGACTCAGTTGGTCGAGACGGTGTTCGGCTTGTAAACTGTCTGAGGCTTCTACAGGCATGTTTCCTCCATGGCGGCGGTGGATGGGTTGGCGTTTAGCTATTGAGGACTTAAGCCAAAGCGCAGCAGTACATTGTAATTTAGCGCACGGGAGGGCGTCGAGTCACAAATGTGTTTTACTGGTATAAGGTGCTGAAATCAAAACCAAACAGGATACTGAATACCGGCAGGGATCATCGAGATGATACCATCAGCAGGCTTCGTCAAACTTAGCGTCGATAAGGGCACAAATGGCATTAAGTGCAGGCTCGGCATCCGGGCCTTCGGCGATGAGGGTGATGGTTTTACCCATGCCCGTCTCGAGCATGAGTAAACCCAATACACTGGCGGCAGAGGCCTGTTTTTCACCTTGGATCAGCGTAATGCTGGCATCAAACTCAGAAGCAAGCACCACGAGCTTTGTGGCGGCGCGGGCATGTAAGCCGAGTTTATTGCAGATGGTGACTTGGCGCTCAAGTTTTGGCATGGCTCAACTCTCGATGGCGCGCATTGACTTTATGTTTGCCATTACTAAAACGTTTAGCTAGTTGCTCAGCTACATAGACTGAGCGGTGTTGGCCACCTGTGCAACCAATCGCAATCGTGAGATAGCTACGATTATTGCGCTCTAAATGGGGCAACCAGGTTTCGAGCAAATTCTCGATTTGCCAGATGAACTTATTCACCAGTGGCTGACGATTTAAAAACTCCGCTACGGGTTCATCTAAACCGGTGAGAGGTCTAAGCTCCGGTTCCCAATGGGGATTTGGCAAAAAGCGCACATCAAACATAAAGTCAGCTTCGGTCGGCATACCATGCTTAAAACCGAAGGACTCGAAGTTGATCACCAGTTCCTTATCGACACTGCCAAGGAGTATTTGCCGCACTTGGTCGCTGAGTTCATAGATATTCAGATTCGAGGTATCTATATAGTGATCCATCTGCTGTGACAGCGGCTCGAGCAATTTGCCTTCAAGCTTGATGGCTTCTTGCAGTGACACTCGGCTCTTCGATAAGGGATGTAAGCGCCGCGTTTCACTGTAGCGTTTGAGCAACACTTTATCGCTGGAGTTTAAGAAGAAGCTGGTGAGTTCAGTGCCCGTAGGCAGGCTGGCAAGCTGTTTAACCAGGACTTTGTCTTGCTCTGGTAAATTGCGCACGTCAACACTGATAGCAACGAGATCGTTACTGCCTTTGAGCTGTTCAAGCAAACTACCAATCAACGGCAAAGGCAAATTATCGACACAATAGTAGCCGAGATCTTCAAGCACTCTAAGTGCGACCGATTTGCCTGAGCCTGAACGCCCTGACACTATGACCAGTTTCATCCAATGATTACCTGATAGAGTTCCGTTTCATCATGCGTCTTGCGCAATTGTTTTAATATTTGCTTGTCACTGAGCTTTTCAGCCATGCATGACAAGGTACTTAGGTGCTGCTGACATTGGTCGGCAGGCACGAGTAGTGCAAATAAAATATCGACGGGTTGTTTATCGATAGCATCAAAGGCTATCGGCTCCTCACATTTTATCAATATCGCTATGGGTTGTGTTATATCGGTTA
Source organism: Shewanella sp. POL2 (assembly GCF_000282755.1). Classification (NCBI taxonomy): domain Bacteria; kingdom Pseudomonadati; phylum Pseudomonadota; class Gammaproteobacteria; order Alteromonadales; family Shewanellaceae; genus Shewanella; species Shewanella sp. POL2. The sequence continues at coordinate 5,571 of NZ_AKZL01000133.1, read as the reverse complement.
ATCGACCATGTGGAATGGCGATACCGTTACCTATACCTGTGCTACCCATCTTTTCGCGCGCCACGAGGCTTTCGAAGATCTCTTGAGATGAGAGGGTGGGGTACTGGGCAGCGGCTAAGTCGCTGATGAGTTCCAGTACCTTTTTCTTACTGCCCGGAGTGGCGCAGGTTGTGCACTCCGGCCGCAGTATGGTACGAAGTTCCATTGCTAGTGTTTTGTTAACTTCTCTTTGTGTTTAATAACCTGACGATCAAGTTTATCAATCAGGACGTCTATGGCAGCATACATATCTGCATGCTCTGAAGTCGCGAAGACTTCACCACCGGTGAGGTTGATTCTCGCTTCGGCAATCTGTTGCATTTTCTCAACATTGAGCACAACGTGCACATTATTGATCTGTTCGAAATGACGTTCAAGTTTTGAAAACTTTTCCTCAACATATGCCCGTAACGATTCAGTAATCTCGATATGGTGTCCACTTAGGTTTATTTGCATAGAAACGTCCTCCGATACTCACAATAGGCTATAAGCTTTTACGCTGATTGGAAGGGGGAATAAGCATCGCTTCTCGGTACTTCGCAATGGTTCTGCGCGCAACGTTAATTCCCTGTTCTGCCAGAAGTTGAGCCATCTTGCTGTCGCTTAATGGTTTTTTCTGGTTTTCCGCTGCAACCAGTTTCTTAATGAAAGCTCTGATTGCTGTGGATGAGCACTCACCGCCATCATCCGTCCCGACGTGGCTTGAGAAGAAATATTTTAGTTCAAAAAGTCCTTTTGGGGTATGCATGTATTTTTGAGTCGTCACCCGTGAAATGGTGGACTCATGCATTTCTACCGCTTCGGCGATATCGTTAAGGACCATAGGTTTCATGGCTTCTTCGCCATATTCGAAGAAACCCTGTTGGTATTGCACTATGCAGTTTGCCACCTTGAGCAGTGTTTCGTTGCGGCTTTCAAGGCTTTTGATAAACCATTTAGCCTCTTGCAGATGGCCACGAATAAATTGGCTATCAGCTTGATTTTTTGAACTTCGGGCCATTGCTGCATATTGCTGATTTACGTTGATTTTTGGCATGCAGTCAGGGTTTAATTCGACCACCCAACGGCCGTTTTTCTTCGACACCGATACATCGGGGATCACATATTCTTCATCGACAGGGGTGATGAGTAAACCGGGGCGAGGATTTAAGGTTTGGATCAGCGCAATACTGTCCCTTAACTCGTCTTCTTTCAGTTTGGTCTTACGCATTAACAGCCTAAAGTCGCGAGCGGCGATCAGATCTAAATGATCTTTGATCAGCATGCGGGCGTTTTCGATGTGAGGGGTATCAGGCGAAAAATGAGATAGCTGGATCAGTAAACATTCGCTTAAATCCCTTGCCGCGACACCAACGGGGTCGAAATGTTGAATACGCTTGAGCACGGCTTCAACTTCGTCGAGTTCAATCTCGGGATTGCCCATGGCTTCGAGGATATCTTCAGTGCTTTGAGTGAGATAACCTTGATCGTCAATGGCATCAATAATCGCGGTGGCAATGGCTAAATCGGTTTCAGAGAAGGGTGTGAGGTTTTTTTGCCATTCTAAATGTTCGTACAACCCCTCGCTAGTTTCCCCTTGGAAGGGCATGTCATCTTCACGGCTGGCGCCAGAACCTGAGTTTGGCGATGCGGTAAAGACTTCATCCCAAGTGGTATCCATGGGTAACTCTTCGGGCAGAGATTCTTTGGTCAGCGACTCGGCAATGTCCACGGTGGAGTTATCTTGTTCCTGTGGCTGGGCAGTCGTTTCGCTAAAGTCGGTATCGGCGATATCTTGCTTACGTTCGCTAGGCGCGTCAAATTGCTCCTCTTCCAGCTCGAGAAGAGGATTAGAGTCTAAGGCTTGCTGGATTTCTTGTTGCAGTTCCAATGACGACAGTTGCAGCAGGCGAATGGCCTGCTGAAGTTGTGGCGTCATGGTTAACTGTTGACCCAGTTTGAGCTGGAGTGACGCTTTCATGTTACCGCTGATCCCTAGGTTATTATTGTGAGTTTAGGTCGCTTGATATCATATGGATGGAGCCTAGCGCTCTCAAATTCAAGGCTTATTAGCTTTGTTTTAGTAACTATAGCCTGAATTGTTCACCTAAGTACACAGCCCTAACTTGCTGATTGTCTAAGATCTCTGCGGGTGTGCCCTCGGCAATAAGATTACCGTGACTCACAATGTAAGCATGTTCACAGACGTCTAAGGTCTCGCGCACATTGTGGTCAGTGATAAGTACTCCAAGGCCTCGGCTCTTAAGCTGCTCGATAATTTTCTTGATATCGATAACGGAGATCGGATCAACGCCCGCAAAGGGCTCATCAAGCAGAATAAACTTGGGGTTGGCCGCTAAGGCGCGGGCAATTTCGACGCGGCGACGTTCACCGCCCGATAAGGACATGCCTTGGCTGTCACGAATATGGGTGATATGGAACTCTTCTAGCAGTTGCTCTAGTGCTTCTTCGCGCTGGTCACTATTGAGCTCTTTACGGGTTTGCAGTACCGCCATGATGTTGTCGTGTACGGTTAATTTACGAAAGATACTCGCTTCCTGTGGTAGGTAACCAATACCTTTGCGGGCACGCAGATGCATAGGATCGGCGGTTAAATCATCATCGTCGATAAAGATATGGCCTTTATCGCTTTTAACTAAGCCCACGACCATGTAAAAGGTGGTGGTTTTGCCCGCGCCGTTAGGGCCGAGTAGGCCGACGACTTGACCCGTTTTGACCGTCAGGCTGACATCTTTGACAACCTGACGACTCTTATAACTCTTGGCGAGATTCTGTGCTTTTAAGGTGATTTGGGTCATTTAGAATCCTGTTTTTTCACAGGTTTATCTGTTGGTGTATTTTTGAGTTCTTCCTGATAATTATCAGGTTGAATAATGGTAATTACGCGATCATCACCATTGCCGCTACTTTCGGCGATCAGTTTTTGCTGAATAATATCGTAACGAATTAAATTGCCTGTAACTTGACTACCCGCTTGGTCTAGGGTCGCTGTACCAGTTAGGGTCAACGTCCGAGTGGCCATTTCATAGCGAATCTCTTTGGCGCTAGCAGATGCTGGGCGGCCATCATCCAGGATTTGGCTGTAGGTTGCCGGATTTCCAGTAGCCAGTAAGACTTTACTATTTTCGCCTTCGACAGAAAATGCACGGAGTTGATCCGCATGGATTTTAATTGAGCCTTGAACAACTTCAACGGGACCGAAGAAAATGATCTGATTGTTTTTAATGTCCGCAGTTTGACTGACGGCTTTAATTTTCACTTCTTGCTGTAAGTCACCGATCTTGGCGAAGGCATTCATGCTTATCATTAGCATTAGGCTGGCAAGTAATATGTTATTTTGCTTCATAGGTTCCTACTACCTGACTGGTCAATTGCACTTCCTGCGCGTTAAGGTCGGCATAAAGGCCTTGCCCTTGAATATTAAAATCTTTCCCTGTGACGTAAATGATGCGGTCAGAGGTCATTATCATTGTGTTGAGATCGAGTTCTAAAAAACTGGTGGACAAGGTTTGTATCGGTTCACCAGGGCTGATGGCATCGATAATAACATTATTTTCTAATACAACCTTGCCAGTATCTTTGTTGAGTCGACCTTGATCGGCTCTGATCTGCCATTTTGCTTTACCTTGGTCGGGATACACAAGATAGACAGGCTGAATAAAGTCGGTTTGGTTTTTAAGCTCATAGTGTTCCATGTGCTTTGCCGTGACGCGACTATTGACTTGTCCTTGCTCGTTAAACTCGATGCTACGCAGATCTTCGATAATGTAGTCGGGTCTGTCTGTATCGTTCAGGCTGCTATCGGTATCGCCACCGCGTTTTTGTTGGACCTGCCAATACAGCACGAGTGCAGTACCAAAAAAAGCAATAATGGCGAGGGTCACACGACTCATATGCTCATCCCATGGGCTGAGGTAAATTTGTTTTGACTCAGAAGTAACAGATCTGTCAGCTCTCTGAGCGCGCCATGACCACCATTTAACTGGGTCACAAAATGGGCGTGTTGGCGCACATAGGGATGTCCATCGGCAACACAGACGGCAAGACCGACGACATTCATCACTGGCAGGTCGACAATATCATCACCGATATAGGCAACTTCTTCTGGTGTGACATTGTAGAGCGACAGCAGTTCTTCATAGGGGACAAATTTATTATCCACACCTTGATAAATATGGGATACACCGAGGGCCGTCATGCGGTTTTCAACAATTTTAGACTGGCGGCCTGTTATCACGGCCAGATTAAAGCCACTGGTCAATAAAGAGCGCACGCCATAACCATCGCGGGTATGGAAGGCTTTGAGCTCTTCACCCGAGTTGCTTAAATAAATGCGGCCGTCAGAAAATACCCCGTCCACATCGCAGATCAGCAGTTTAATTTTTTGCGCTCTTTGCCACACATCATCGCTGATCGGGCCGTAAAATCCTTGCTGTGGCATTAAATGACTCCCGCTTTAACCATATCGAGCATATTGAGCGCACCGACAGGATGATTGTCTTTATCTATCACTATCAGGCCGTTGATATTTTTTGAGTCCATCACTTGCAGCGCCTGCGCTGCCAAGACGTTTTCAGTAATTGTGACACAGTTTCGCGTCATCACATCGGCGATAGGCGTGGTGCGTAGGTTGACTTGGGCATCGATAACGCGGCGTAGGTCGCCGTCGGTAAAAATACCCACGAGTTTGTTTTGTTCATCGATCACCGCCGTCATGCCTAGGCCCTTCTTGGAGATTTCATACAGGGCATCGGTAATACAGATATCGTGTTTGACGAGTGGTAAGTCATCGCCGCTATGCATGACATTACTTACTTTTAACAGTAGCTTACGTCCTAGGGCACCGCCTGGGTGAGACATGGCAAAGTCTTCCCGAGTAAAGCCTTTGGCTTGCAGCAGCGCAATGGCCATCGCATCACCCATCACTAAGGTTGCCGTGGTGCTCGAGGTTGGCGCAAGCCCGAGCGGACAGGCTTCTTCAGGCACTTCAATACATAAATGAATTTTGGCCAAACGTGCCATCGTGGACTCAGGTTTGCCAGTCATAGCAATCACGGGAATGGCTTTACGTTGGATAACGGGCATCAGCGCAAGGATTTCGCTCGATTCACCCGAGTTTGAAATGGCGAGGATAATATCATTATCAGAGAGTACGCCTAAGTCGCCATGGCTGGCTTCGCCTGGATGCACAAAGAAGGCAGGGGTGCCAGTGCTGGCGAGGGTAGCAGAGATTTTATTACCAATATGGCCAGATTTCCCCATCCCCATCACGATGACTTTGCCGGTGCAGTTGAGGATTAACTCGCAGGCTTGGGCGAATTCAACGGAATCGACATATTGATAAAGATTGTCGAGGGCCGATTTTTCAATATCGATGACTTTACAGCCCCACTGGCGCAATTGTGATTGGTCTACCATGTCTATCTCTCTTCTTGCATTGTCTTTGTCGCCCCGTCTGGGATTGGAATAGCACAATTTGGTACGCGATAAAGATGATAAAATTAACGGCTTGTTACTTTGAGTCGCATGCTA
>NZ_AKZL01000132.1:0-8679 GCF_000282755.1 Shewanella sp. POL2 | reverse complement strand
CGGTTTAGCAAGAGGGTTATAATTCTTGCGCAGCAATAAAGCCGCCTTCGGGCGGCTTTCATTTTTCTGGAACCATTCATTTCATAGGGTTAACACAGATGTATACAGAATTTGACGGCATTATCTTCGATATGGATGGCACCTTAGTCGACAGCGGTCAGTTGCATGAACAGGCATGGCGACAAACCTTGAATCACTTTGGGATCCCCGTAGAGCCTGCTCTAATGCGCTCGTTAGCGGGCGTGCCTACTGTTGGCACCTTAGAGATTCTGATCGCCCATTTTGGCGTCACACCAACGGCCAGTTGCGAAGCCATGAACGAGTATAAAGAAGCCCTAGTGCGCGACACTATGCATTTATATGTCAAACCGACGGCATTAGCCGAATTTGCCAAGCAGAATCAGGGCAAACGCCCAATGGCGGTCGGCACAGGCGCCTACACAGAGGAAGCCATTCAAATCTTAACCCTGTGTGGGTTACTGGAATTAGTCGATTATGTGGTGGGGGCTGACCAAGTCGCGTCACCCAAACCTGCGCCTGATACTTTTTTACGCTGCGCCGAGCTGATGGGCATAGCGCCAGAGCGCTGTATCGTATTTGAAGATGCGAAGGCGGGTATCCAAGCCGCCGAAGCGGCGGGGATGTTTGTGGTCGATGTGCATGCTGAATTACAGATTGAAAATGACTATTTCCTAGGCGCTCAATAGCCGTTGCGAGCTTGTCCAATCACTGGCTAAAACGCAAAATTAGGCTTTACAATGTAAAACTTTGGGGTAAGGTAGGGACAATGAGTTTGAGGAAATCCCCATAAATTCTTAGCGTTAACAAAATTTTTATTACCTTTATCAGGAAAGGTAGTATCATAACATTTGTTTATCCGCGTTAAGTACCTTATCCAGCTGATTGGATTGAGCACAGAGATAGAGAGTTAAAGAGGGCACTATGGCAAATCAGGCAAATAACCGTCCGCAGAATATCCATAACTGGGTGGCAAGCGAATTAGGTTCTCGCATTGTGGGCGGCTTTTATGCGCCAGGTGAATATATCCCTAACGAAAATGCTATCTGTGAAGAGCTGGAAGTATCACGCACCTCCTTAAGGGAAGCCTTTAAGGTGCTCACAGCAAAAGGGCTTATCGAGTCTCGCCCTAAGCTTGGCACTCGAATTCGTGAGCGTCGCCACTGGAATATGTTTGATCCGGTGATCTTAAACTGGTTTTCCCAATCGAAACCTTCCCCTGAGTTTTACACGTCACTCTATGAAATTCGTGCCGTATTTGAACCTGCTGCGGCGGAACTGGCTGCCAAGAAACGCACCCCAGAGCAGCTTGAGGTGATTGCGGCTGCTTATGCCAAGATGGAAGCGGCCGAATTAGGTACGGATGAAGTGTATACCTCGGATATCGATTTCCACATGGCGATTTTAGATGCGACCAATAACGAGTTTATGGTATCCCTCGGCGTGTCGATCCAATCTGCGCTGCTCGAAATCTTTAGACTCAGTAGCACAATTCAGGATGACTTTATCCAATCACTCCCAGGCCATAAGGCCATTTATACTGCGATTGCCGCAGGGGACAGTGAAGGCGCGAAAGCCGAGATGAATAAATTACTCTCGACGTCTCAAGATACAGTGCATAAAAATATCGTGCGTAAATAACGGCTTGCTTCAATTTTTAACGCCGCTTTACTGCAAATATAAAAGGTGAACTTAGGTTCACCTTTTTTACTTTAGAGCGAGTAAAAAATAGGTTACTGCGGCTGGCTGATGCCTTCGCTTGTCATATGAATACGCTGTAGGGTGCCATCGGCATTGTAATGCAGCGGGTCAATTGCGACTGAACGTCTAAACTCACCGCCGCCATCCTGCGAGGCGCCGGTATGATAGATAAAGTAGGATTTACCTTTAAATTCAATGATTGCTTGATGGTTTGTCGGCGAGTTACCCGCCACTTCATTTAAGATGCCGTGGTACTTCCAGGGGCCCAGAATGCTATCACTGGTCGCATAGGCAATTTTTTCAGGGAAGCCTGAAGCGTATGAAAGATAATAAGTTTTATCTTTTTTATGTACCCAAAGCGCTTCGGTAAAGTTAGGAACATCAATGGCGTGTATTGGACCATCGAGTTCAATCATATTGGCTTTTAGCTTGGCAAATCTTGGCTTAGTGTTGCCCCAAAACAGATAGGCTTGCTTGTCATCATCGATAAAACAGCAGGATCGATATCATCCCAATCAATCTCGGTATCTGTGGTCATGTCATTGGTGATAAGGGCGCTGCCGCGGGCATCCTTGAAGGGGCCAAGTGGACTATCTGCAACCGCGACACCTATGGCAAAACCATTGATTTTGTTGTGTCTTGCCGTGACATACCAGTAAAACTCACCTTCTTTTTCGATCACATGGCTGGCCCATGCATCTCCTTTTGCCCAGCTGAAATCCTTCACCGATAACTTGCTGCCATGGGCCGTCCAATTGTGCATATCCTTAGAGCTAAAAACCAGCCAGTCATGCATTTCAAAGAAGGTACGATTGTCCTTTGCAACATCATGGCCAGTATAAAGATAGACAGTATCTTGGTGCACTATAGCGGCAGGATCGGCGGTAAATACATCCGTAAACAAAGGGTTCGCAGCAATTGCCGCTGTACTGGCCGTGGTGATCAATGCCAAACAAGCACTCACACAAATACTAGAAAATGCCTTTTTCATACTTCCTCTATTGTTTTTTGATATTTTAGTATTATAGTAATACCAATACTTTTACGTGCTAGCAATATTAAAGTACAAATTGTTAACTCAGGGCATAAAGGTGCGCCGACTCTCTGATAGTCGACTGTAATGCGGCTAATTGAATATGTCGGGCAGGGCATGTGCTTTGGAAAACGAAGGTGTCATATGAATAATAAAAAACCGAAAACACTTCGTTCGGCAAGCTGGTTTGGTAGTGATGATAAAAATGGTTTTATGTATCGCAGTTGGATGAAAAACCAAGGCATACCCGAGCATCACTTTCAAAATAAGCCTGTGATTGGTATTTGTAATACCTGGTCAGAATTGACGCCCTGCAATGGTCACCTGCGGGAATTGGCCCAAAGAGTAAAGAATGGCATTCGGGAAGCGGGTGGCATTCCGGTGGAGTTCCCCGTGTTTTCGAATGGCGAGTCCAATTTGCGCCCTAGCGCCATGTTAACGCGTAACCTTGCGGCTATGGACACGGAAGAAGCCATTCGTGGCAATCCCATCGACGGTGTTGTGCTGTTAGTGGGCTGCGATAAAACGACTCCGGCTTTATTGATGGGCGCGGCCAGTTGTGATTTACCGACGATAGTCGTCACGGGTGGGCCCATGCTCAATGGTAAGCATAAGGGCAAGGATGTGGGTTCTGGCACACTCGTATGGGAACTGCATCAAGAATATAAAGCAGGCAACATCAGCCTCGCCGCATTTATGAATGCCGAAGCGGATATGTCACGCTCAACGGGCACCTGTAACACTATGGGCACGGCATCGACTATGGCCTGTATGGTGGAAACCCTCGGCGTGAGTTTGCCACACAATGCCGCCATTCCTGCGGTGGATTCTCGCCGCCAAGTGTTGGCCCATATGTCGGGAATGCGAATTGTTGATATGGTCAAAGAGGATTTGACCTTAAGTAAAATTTTAAGCCGTGATGCTTTTATCAATGCCATCAAAGTCAATGCTGCCATTGGTGGTTCAACTAACGCCGTTATCCATTTAAAGGCCATTGCCGGCAGGATAGGAGTTGAGCTGTCACTCGATGACTGGCGCCATGGTTACGCAGTACCGACCATAGTGAATCTTAAGCCTTCGGGTCAGTACTTAATGGAAGACTTTTACTACGCAGGTGGACTGCCAGCAGTATTAAGGCAGCTGTTTGAGCATGATTTACTGAGCAAAAACACGCTCACCGTCAATGCCGCTAGCCTCTGGGACAATGTTAAAGAGGCGCCTTGTTATAACCAAGAGGTGATTATGTCACTTGAAAATCCCTTGGTTGAAAATGGTGGCATTCGCGTACTGCGCGGCAATCTCGCGCCTCGCGGCGCAGTAATCAAACCCTCCGCCGCCAGCGCGCACCTGATGCAACACCGTGGCAAAGCGGTTGTGTTTGAAAGTTTTGATGATTACAACGCCCGCATCGGCGATCCTGAACTGGAGATAGATGAAACCAGTATAATGGTGCTTAAAAACTGTGGTCCTAAGGGATATCCGGGCATGGCCGAGGTCGGCAATATGGGACTTCCACCTAAGCTGTTGAAAAAAGGAATTAAAGATATGGTAAGGATTTCCGATGCACGCATGAGTGGCACCGCCTTTGGTACCGTTGTTCTCCATGTTGCGCCAGAAGCACAAGCCCTTGGGCCACTCGCCGCAGTACAAAATGGTGACATGATAGCGCTCGATACCTATGCAGGGATATTACAGCTGGAGATCAGCGACCAAGAGTTACAGGCGCGCCTAGCAAAACTCGCGGCTGTGAAATCCATTCCAATCAATGGCGGCTATCTCTCGCTCTTTAAAGACCATGTGCTGCAGGCGGATGAGGGATGTGATTTTGATTTTCTCGTGGGATGTCGAGGTGCAGAGATACCCGCACATTCCCATTAAATATGAACTCGTTTTCTTTTATAATGAAACCAAATAATTATTTTAATAAAAGGTTGAGTTATGAAGTTGACTAATCAATACCCGAGTTTACAAGGTAAGACCATTTTTATCAGTGGCGGTGGTACGGGTATTGGGGCTTGCTTAGTACGGTCTTTTTTAGAGCAGGGCGCTAAGGTGGCATTTGTCGACATTTTAGTTGAGGAGTCGACTCAACTTGTCACAGGCCTTAAGCAGACTCAGCCTGACGCCAGTGTGAAATTTTATCACTGTGATCTTGTCGATGTAGCAGCGCTTAAAAGCGTCATTGCACTGGTTGAAGACGATTTAGGCCCTATCTCAGTATTGATTAACAATGCCGCGTGCGATGAAAGGCATAGCATAGATGAAGTCACGCCAGAATATTGGGACCAATGCTTAAATACCAATTTGCGGCACTACTTTTTTGCCGTACAAGCGGTCAGGCCGCAAATGCAGCGGCTCGGCGGGGGTTCTGTTATCAACTTTGGATCTATGAGTTGGCACAATCGTCAAGCGGGAATGGCGGGATATACGGCCTCAAAAGCTGGTGTCATGGGCTTAACTCGAGGTTTAGCCGCCGATTTAGGCAAAGATAAAATCCGGATTAATACCTTAACGCCGGGTTGGGTGATGACAAAACGTCAACTCACACACTGGGTTGATAAAGATACGGCAAAACATATCGAAAATAACCAATGTATTAAAGAATATGTAATGCCCGAAGATATTGCTGCTATGGCATTATTTTTAGCAGCAGATGATAGCAAACTCTGCACCGCACAAAATTTTATTGTCGATGGTGGTTGGATTTAAATATCACAATAAAATTTCAGTTCATTGAATAATGAGGTGAGTGCTGAGTTTATTTTTAAATAAAAGGTAAAGCACTCACCATGCAACTCTCCGTCTCTAAAAAAAAATGTAAAACATGCCGCATTTGCGGATGAATTACAATTAGTCACGCTTGCCAATAGCCACGGGCTTGAAGTGGTTCTATCAAATTACGGCGCTAGCATTTGGTCGGTAAAACTTTATGGCAAAGATGAGCAACCTATTTCATTAAGTCTTGGCTATCAAGATATTAAAGATTGGGCGACTAATCCGTATTATTTTGGTATTACCGCCGGCCGTGTCGCAAATCGTATTGGTAAAGCACAATTTCCTTTAGCAGGTAAAACGATTCAATTAGTCGCCAACGAAGGCAATAACCAACTTCACGGCGGACCTAAAGGATTAAGCCATTGCACTTGGCAGGTTGAGACTTTGCAGGACAGTGACAGTGTGGCGGCGGTTTTCAGCATTACCAGTCCCGATGGCGATCAAGGATTTCCGGGTAATCTTGCGATTAAGCTCGAGTATCGCCTCAATGAAAACAATGAATTAACCCTGAACTATCAAGCCGTTTGCGATCAAACCACCCCCGTCTGTTTAACCAATCATGCTTACTGGAACCTGGCCTCAGACAAACAGCAAGGTATTTTAGGGCACAAACTCTGTATTCACGCTAGCCAATTTCTGGCACTCGATAATGAACAAATCCCAACCGGCGAATTAATCTTAGTCGACGACAGCGCCTACGATTTTAAACAACCAAAGGCAATTGCCACGGATATTAAGCAATTAGCTAATGGTTATGATCATTATTTTGTGATGGATAGAAATCCTGACAATAAAAACAGTTTGCAGACTATTGCGGTATTAAAAGATCCGCTTTCTGGCCGAGAACTCGAAATTAGCACCACAGAAGTTGGCGTGCAATTTTACAGTGGCAACTTTCTCGATGGCAGCCATATTGACGATGAAGGTTATAGCATTAATCAATTCCATGGGCTCTGTTTAGAAACCCACGGTTATCCGAATGCGGTCAATATTGACCATTTTCCGAGTGTGATGCTTGAAGCAAATACTCAATATCAACAAATTACGGTACATAAGTTTAAGAATATTTAATTCAATCAAGGCGAAATAATATTTATTTATACGAGTTAGCCTGCTGTTTCAGCAGGCTAGGGGATCTCTGTTACCTAAAATTATAAAGGGAATAATAATGAAACATAATAAAATCATTACCGCATTGGGATTATGGGCTGTAAGTGCCACTTGTGCCTACGCCACTACGGTGGGCTTTTCACAGGTTGGATCCGAGAGTGGTTGGCGAACGAGCTTCAGTGAAGCTGTTAAAGCTGAGGCCAAACAGCGGGGTATAGATTTAAAATTTGCCGACGCTCAGCAAAAACAAGAGAACCAAATCAAAGCCGTGCGTAGCTTTATCGCCCAAGGCGTGGATGCCATTATTATCGCGCCTGTAGTGGAAACAGGCTGGAAGCCAGTGCTGAGAGAAGCGAAACGCGCCAACATCCCTGTAGTGATAGTAGACCGTAATATCAAGGTCGATGATGATTCCCTATTCCTCACCCGTATTGCCTCCGATTTTACCGAAGAAGGCCGTAAGATTGGCCAATGGTTAATGGATAAAACCCAAGGCAACTGTGATATCGCCGAATTACAGGGCACGGTAGGGGCAACCGCAGCGATTGATCGCGCCACTGGTTTTAACCAAGTGATTGCCAATTATCCCAATGCCAAGATTGTTCGCAGCCAAACCGGCGAATTTACCCGTGCTAAGGGTAAAGAAGTGATGGAAGGTTTCCTCAAGGCCCAAAACGGTCAGCCACTGTGCGCCGTTTGGGCGCATAACGATGAAATGGCTCTGGGTGCCGTGCAAGCCATTAAAGAAGCAGGTTTAAAACCGGGCAAAGATATTCTGATCGTCTCCGTGGACGGTGTGCCCGATTACTTTAAGGCCATGGCCGATGGTGATGTGAACGCCACGGTTGAACTTAGCCCTTACTTAGGTGGCCCAGCGTTTGATGCTATCGATGCGTACCTTAAGGGCAATAAGGAGCAGCCTAAGCTTATCAGCACCACGGGTGACGTATTTACCCAAGAAACCGCTGCCGCCGAGTACGAAAAGCGTCGCCATCAATAGTCAGATTGACGCTTTCTTGGGGAATAGCTATGAGCCTTATTTTAGAACTCAAGCAGATCAGTAAGCACTATCCGGGCGTAAAAGCCCTTGAGGATGTGAGTTTGCGGTTATTTGCGGGGGAAGTTCACGCCCTGCTCGGCGAAAACGGTGCGGGTAAATCGACGCTGGTGAAAGTGATGACAGGCGCCCAGTCAAAAGATATGGGCGACATCCTCTTTCTTGGCGAGCCGCAACATTTCAACACACCAATGGATGCGCAAAAGGCAGGGATCAGCACGGTTTATCAGGAGGTGAACTTAGTGCCTAACCTGACCGTGGCACAAAATTTGTTCCTCGGTTACGAACCGCGCCGTCTTGGGCTGATCCATTTCAAAAAAATGTATGCCGATGCGCGCGCAGTGTTAACCCAGTTTAAGCTGGATATCGATGTTAGCGCGCCGCTGTCGGACTATTCCATCGCGGTGCAACAACTCATTGCCATCGCCCGCGGTGTTGCCATGTCGGCCAAGGTATTAGTGCTCGATGAGCCTACGGCGAGCTTAGATGCCACAGAAGTCCAAGTGCTATTTGGGATCTTAAACCAGCTCAAAGCCAAGGGTGTGGCTATTGTTTTTATCACACACTTCCTCGATCAGGTTTATCAGATAAGCGATCGCATTACCGTGCTGCGTAATGGGCGATTTATCGGCGAATATCTGACGGCCGAATTACCACAGCCTAAGCTGATTGAAGCTATGCTCGGGCGTTCTTTGCAGGAGCAATTGATTGATAAACAGGAAAAGGAGCGCACCGTCACCCGCGCTGAGGCTGTGCTCTTGTCCCTCAAAGATGTGTCGGTAAAAGGTTCAATCCAATCGATGAATCTTACCGTACCTAAGGGGCAGGCGGTCGGGCTTGCGGGTCTTTTAGGATCGGGGCGCAGCGAAGTCTGTAACGCCGTATTTGGGCTGGATTTAGTCGATAGCGGCAGTATTCATTTGGCGGGGCAGAAACTCAAGCTGTCGCAACCCGTGGATGCGATCAGCGCCGGGATCGCCCTGTG
>NZ_AKZL01000131.1:0-8735 GCF_000282755.1 Shewanella sp. POL2 | reverse complement strand
GTATAGGTGCGGGCCAGTAATCAGGCACAGATCCATCGTCAAAACGCACCTGCAAATCGGTGAGCACTGGATACTGGATTTTGCCTAGCAACTGGCTGATTTTTTGCTCCACTTCATCCACATCACCAATATAAGTAAAAGTACCGCGCCCAAGTTCAGCCGCACGCTGCATAAAATGCGAGTTCGGCGCCGAGCCAATGCCTACGGTGAAAAGACGGTTGTCGCCGATTTGATTGCGGATTAACTCAAATAACGCCGACTCATTACCAACGGAGCCATCGGTCATAAAGATCACTTGTTTTAACGACTTATCCTCACCCGAAGCTGTGTTAAACGGCTGCCTTGGCAGCGCGGCATTTAAAGCCTGCGCCATTTCAGTGCCACCATCGGCCTGCAAACGATTCACAAACTGACGCGCCTTGTCCAGATTACTCGCTGTTGCGGGCAGCGGTGTTGACGATAATAAAGACACATCAGAGTTAAACTCGATTATGTTAAAACTGTCCTGTGGCCTTAAACCGCGCAGCGCATAACGCAGGGCATTTTTCGCCTGAATGATGGAATCTCCCGCCATCGAACCTGATGTATCAATCACTAAAATAAGCTCACGGGGCAAATTGAGTTGTTCACTCGCCTCGACTTTGGGCGGCAGGACCATCACTAAGCTGTAGCTTTCGGTGTTGTTGCTATTGCTATTCCCATCAACACTGGCGGTTGAATGACTATCCGTACTCGCATTATCGTCCTGTGGCACATGGGTTTTGCCCGCTTGGTTGAATACCCAAGCCACGGGACTGGTGCCCTGCTTAAGACGCCATTGCAGCACAAAGTCACGATTGGCGGGCACGCGATTAGCCAAGGCCGCCGTCAGTTGGCCCTGTTTTTCATCAATCGTAATGGGATGATATGGACTCACTACGGCGGATTTCTCCACACCTTCACCGAGCTTGACCTTAATATCGGCCTTAAGCACGGGATCGGCCTCGCTATTGGCATCGCGGATCGGGGCGATAATCCGGTCGGCATCGAAGACTTGGCTGCTGGTCACGCGCTCACCATTGTTCCCACCGAGTGTTAGGCCTGGGATATAGCGCGGAGCCACCACTAGCGGAAAGCGTAGGCTAAAGAGACCATCTTCATAGTGAATGGTTTCTTGATAACTGATTTCGACCACCAACTTTTCATCAGGAGCGAGGTTAGCGACTTCGGTTGTGAACATATTGGGCCGTTCTTGGCTGACTAGACTGGCGCGTTTTCCTTCGGCTTTGGCCTGTTCAAAGATCTGTTTTGCTTGCTGTTTTAGGTGAATTTGACCTTCGATGATCCGCTCACCGATATGTAAACGCAGTGAGTCCACCGCCGCCTCATTGGGTAAAGGAAACAGATAGCGGCCATTGAGGACAAATCCGGTTTGATTACTGAACACCTGCTTTACGCTCACCCTATTGGTTAGCCCCGAGACCTGCATCGACACTTGCGTGTCCACGGGTAAGGACGGCATTAAACGACCGCTGGCGGTTTGATACACCAACATCCCTTGGGTGACATCATCGAAACTAAAAGCTGGCAATGTGCTCGCCGTGTGTTCATTGAAGGTCGCGGCAATATTTTGCGGCGCCGATAAGGTGCCCACACTGTTCGGTGAGGCTAACACCGCAAATGGTAGCCCCCAACAAATGGAGGCGCCGATCACTAGCATCGCCAGCGTTTGACAAACTTCTTTTACCCTTTTCCCTGTGATCATCACAAAGGCTCCTGATCTTGATTGAATACGATTGATATTGTTGAATTATTCGGTCACGCGGCTCGCCATCAGCCCTTGGTTAGGCTGCATGGTCAGAGTGACTCGGCGATCGAACACATCGGATTCACTGTCTTGCTGGTCATTGAGTGGCATTCCGGCGCCGAAGGCTTGGGTGGTGATCCGCTCGGGGGCAACGCCTTGTTTAATCAAGTAGCCCCGCACTTCTAACAAACGTTGCTCCGAGAGCGCTTGGTTGTAGGCCAGATCACCGCGGCGGTCGGCATAACCTTTCAGCTCGAGATTGGACTCGCTCAAGCGCTTCATCACCTTGGCACATTGTCTAATTGGGGCAAAAAATGGCTTTCAAGCTCCGCAGAGCCAGTACGAAACTGCACATTCATACCCAGCGCCAATTCACTAAACAGTTGTTGTTGCTCGGCGAGCAGTTCATCGAGTTGCTTTTGGGTTAAGGCGTATTCGGCGGCGCGTTGCTCGCTAGCCTGTTGTTTGGCCGATAAGCTCGTCAATTGTTGACGCTGCAAGGCAATATGTTGTTGCTGAGTTTTAACCGTGTCGGTATCAGATACCGACTGGCCGATTAAGGTGCCAGTAAATCCGCCGATAATGGCGCCAACCGGGCCGCCCACTAGGGCGCCAAGTAGCGCTCCGCCGCCAAGACCTATCAGCGCTTCGCCGTCATCCTCCTCTTGCTCAATCATTAGCTCTGTCTGTGGCTCTATGAGCAGAGGTTGATTTTGTAGCGACACCTTTGCCGATACATTGGCGATGGGCGCGGCGAGTACACTCAGTACCAAGATATTAATCAGCGTCTTTTTCATCATCTCATTCCTTTTGATTTGTGCTGCGTTTACCCGCCTAAGTCATTAGCGCGGCCGGTAAAACGGAATGAGCGTATTAAACACAAGTGCCATGGCATAAGCGGGGATGGAAAATGGCAATGCGACTATCAATTGTGGCAACAAAATGGCAATTGCATTCGGGAGCTTTTCTCAGAAATAAATTCCTGTATAGTCACGAAAACTTATCCCCAGCAGTCAATAGGAAGATGGCTAAATGAAACGTATCGCCATTGTGGAAGATGAAGCGGCCATTCGCGAAAATTACAAGGATGTGTTGCAGCAACACGGTTACAGTGTGCAAACCTATGCCGACAGGCCATCGGCCATGCTGGCGTTTAATACCCGTCTGCCGGATTTAGCCATTATCGATATCGGCCTTGGCAATGAGATTGACGGCGGTTTTATGCTGTGTCAGTCCCTGCGCGCCATGTCAAACACTCTGCCGATCATCTTCTTAACCGCGCGAGATAGCGATTTTGATACTGTGTGCGGCCTGCGTTTAGGCGCCGATGATTACCTGAGCAAAGAAGTGAGCTTCCCCCATTTGACGGCGCGTTTAGCCGCACTGTTTCGCCGCTCTGAGTTAGCCACCAGCCAAACATCGCAGGAGAATTTACTGGAGCGCGGACCGCTCACCATCGATGCCAATCGAATGCTGGTTTCTTGGAATCAGATCCCGATAGAACTCACAGTAACCGAGTTTTGGATGGTGCACGCCCTTGCCAAACACCCGGGGCACGTCCGAAGCCGCCATGAGCTGATGCAGGAGGCGAAGATTTTTGTCGATGACAGCACTATCACCTCCCATGTGAAGCGCATCCGTAAGAAATTTATGGCTGCCGCGCCCGAATTTGATTGTATTGATACCGTTTACGGCATGGGCTATCGCTGGGACAGCCTAGCCTAAACCATGCAAAATAGCAGATTAGCCAGCATTCTATGACACGTTTTCCCTTCGGTCTTCGCACTAAAGTCATTGGCCTCAGCCTGTTTTTACTCTGTCTACCTTGGCTGGGGTACCAATATGTGTGGGAGATGGAAAAATACCTGCGCCACGGTCAGGAACGCACCTTAGAGGGCACCACCCAAGCCTTAGCGACCGCCCTGCACGAGCGGCCGAAACTGTTCGATGGTCAAGCCAGCTTTTTAAAACAGGTTGAAAAGAGCCGCGATCTCTATGCTTACCCCCTAGCTGGCGCCATTCTACTCGATGGCAAACTCAATGAATGGCAGGAATATCAGCACAGATTTATCCAATACGGCGAGGCGAATCTCATCATGCGTGCCGATCCCAGCGCGCCGCTCACCTTAAGTTTTACCCATATGGTGGGTCAGTACGATGGTTATCTGTATGCCTTTTTTCAGGTGGTCGATCCCAATGTGGTGTTTCGGGGTAAAAATGCCTTAAGCGTCGATAGAAACGATCACCTGTCGATTGCGACCCTTGCTCCCGACAATAAATTTAAGCGTTATATCGTGGCTACGACCCAGCCCGGTTGGATCAGTGCCTTCGAGCTGCCCGCAAATCCTAAACAAACCGTGCCAGTGACACCCGAGGTGCGTATTCAAGGGCAATGGGCCACCACGGATGTGGGCTACAATATCGAACTGCGTATCCCCTTGGATATGGTGGGCAGCAAACTAGGATTTGCCATTGCCGATGTCAACGACAGCAAATACCGTGATATCACAGCCGTTGTCGGCACCTCGGCCTTAGA
Source organism: Shewanella sp. POL2 (assembly GCF_000282755.1). Lineage (NCBI taxonomy): Bacteria > Pseudomonadati > Pseudomonadota > Gammaproteobacteria > Alteromonadales > Shewanellaceae > Shewanella > Shewanella sp. POL2. Next base: position 4,413 of record NZ_AKZL01000131.1, on the reverse strand, counting down.
TACCGTCGACAAACTCGGTACAGTCTTAGTGCCATCACCCGAAATTGAAAATATTATCAAAGGGATGAGCCACTATAGCTCGCGGATTTGGGTGGTCGATAAACACGGGCGTGTGCTCGCGAAGTCTGGCGATATCCGTGATAGCAACAGTGTATGGACGCGCACCCTCGATGATGAAAATAGCAACTCACTATGGCAGCGGTTTCAGCGCGACTACCTGCACCCGCTCTACTATAAAATCCTCACTAAACCGCCGAAGGATTTTATCGATTCCCTACAGGACTCGACCGAACTCGACGGTAGCCATATTCAAAAGGCACTTGCGGGACAACAAAGCTCGACCTGGCGACTGACGCCAGACAATAAGGCTGTGGTGCTCGCGGCCGCGAGCCCGATTTGGATTGATAACAATGTGATGGGCGCCGTGGTGGCCGAAGAAACCACCCACGGTATTCGCACCCTGCGTAACCGCGCGCTGGAAAAACTGTTTAACGTGATCCTGACTATTATGAGTATGGGCACCTTAGCCCTGTTTTCTTCGCCTCGAGTATTTCGAATCGTATCCGCAAACTGCGCGATGAAGCCGAGAATGCCATCGACAGCCAAGGCCGGGTGCGGAACCATTTAAAACCCTCCAAGGCACGGGACGAGATTGGCGACTTATCCCGCAGTTTTGCCAGCATTGTCGGCCGTTTGGGCCAATACACCCATTATTTGGAGAATATGTCGTCACGCCTGTCCCATGAACTACGCACGCCGGTGGCAGTGGTGCGCTCCTCTTTAGAACACTTAAATCTGCAAACCTTAGATAAAGACACCCAAAAATATGTCGACCGCGCCCAAGAAGGGGTAAGCCGTTTAAGCATGATTTTGAACAATATGAGTGAGGCAACGCGCCTCGAGCAGAGCTTAACTCAGGCAGATGTGACTAAGTTCCCGCTATCCCAAGTGGTGAGCGGTTGTATGCAAGGCTATCAAATGACCTACCCTGAGCAGCAATTTAGCGTCAAAGTGCCCGAGCAACCTTTGATGATGCAGGGCGTGCCCGAATACATAGCCCAATTGATGGACAAGCTTATCGCCAACGCCATCGAGTTTTGTCATCAAGGCAGTGCGATTGAAGTGACTCTCACCCAAGTTGGCAAACAGGCTACTCTGCTTATCAGTAACTTAGGACCACAGTTGCCAGTGGATATGTCGGAGCAGATCTTCGATTCCATGGTCTCGGTGCGGGCCAATCAAGCCCAAGATAAACCTCACCTTGGCTTAGGTTTATATATTGCGCGGCTTGTGACCGAATTCCACCAAGGGAAAATTTTGGCCCGTAATCGCAGCGAAAACGATGGGGTCGATATTCTGGTCACCCTGCCGCTTAGCTAATACAAAGACTTACAACTTGAAGCAAACTCATCTGTTTGCCTCCTGCCATTTTAGCGAGCAGATGCTAAGATGGCGGCCATCACAATGGATTTAAACACAAATTCTGACTCGCCAAGGTAGTGCCCTATGACAGATAAACACCAGCTCGCCACTCAAATCGTCAGCGTCGGTCGTGATAAAAAATGGACCAAGGGTGTGATTAACCCGCCCGTATTTCGCGCATCCACTATCGTCTTCGACACCATGGAAGATATGCGTCACGCCGCCAAAAACAAAACCAATGGCGAAATGTTTTACGGCCGCCGCGGCACCCCGACCCATTTTGCGTTTCAGGCGGCGATCAGTGAGCTCGAAGGTGGCGTAGGTACGGCGCTGTATCCCTCGGGTGCAGCAGCGATTAGCGCGGCTTTATTATCGTTTTTACAGGCGGGCGATCACCTGCTGATGGTCGACAGTGTTTATGAGCCGACCCGCGATCTTTGCAGCCATATTCTGGCGGGTTTTAATATTGAGACTACCTATTATGATCCCCTGATTGGTGAAGGTATTCGCGCGCTTATCCGCCCCAATACTAAGGTGCTGTTTTTAGAGTCTCCTGGCTCCATCACCATGGAAGTGCAGGACGTCCCGACCCTATGCCGTATCGCCCATGAACATGGATTAGTGACTATTCTCGACAACACTTGGGCCTCGCCAATCAATAGCAAGCCCTTCGAGATGGGTGTCGATGTGTCGATTCAAGCCGCGACCAAATATATCGTCGGTCACTCTGATGTGATGATTGGCACCGCGACAGCCAACGAAAAGCACTGGCCGCAGCTGCGTGAGCGCAGTTATTTATTGGGACAAACCACTTCCCCTGACGATGTGTATCTCGCCACACGCGGATTACGCACCCTAGGCGTGCGCATGGCGCAGCATGAGAAAAATGCCCTTAAAGTGGCTAACTGGTTGAAAACTCGCCCCGAGGTTGACCATTTACGTCACCCCGCCTTTGATACCTGCCCAGGACATGCGTTCTTTAAACGCGACTTTAGCGCATCAAATGGTTTGTTTTCCTTTGTATTAAAGCAAGGGGATCAGGAGGCGGTCACCGCACTTGTTGAAAATATGCAGCATTTTAAAATGGGGTTTTCTTGGGGCGGTTATGAGAGTCTGATCCTAGGGATTTTCGGAATCGAAAAAATCCGCAGTGCGACTCAATGGGATGCAAGCAAGCCATTGATCCGTGTGCATATTGGCCTAGAAGATCCCGATGATTTAATTGCCGATCTCAGCGCAGGCTTCGAGCGCTTTAATACCGTACTCGCTGCCAAGGCCAAATAAGGCTTAAACAACTTATATGCTTAACAATGAAGGCGGGAATTATCTCGCCTTCATTTTGCCCCGCCTTCGTTGTGCCCCTCTATCGTATTACTTCGGCTTTACCCACTTTTACTATTTTGGCTGCGCCGCACTTATTGCGGGGTCAACCCACGCCTGAGAGCCGTATAAAGGCACGGTCGATAAGGCATGTTTGTGGCTGCCATTAGTCTCTTTGGTTGAATAAGACAAATACAATAGCGTTTGATTGGGCGCATCGTAAATTCGGCGCACTTTTAAGGTTTTAAATAAGATGCTTAAGGATTCGGTAAATACTACTTCGCCGTGTTTGCTCTTATCGATTTTGGCGATATCGGCGGCGGAAATCGGCCCCGTTTGACGGCAGCTAATGCCCATATCGGAGGGATCGGCAAAATCAAGATTCGCTTCGATACGGCTAATATGGCAGGTCACGCCGGGGATTTTCGGGTCTTGCTTGGCATCGATAATCACGTCTTTCGTGGTAAATAAACCGAGGCTCACTTTGCCCACATCATCACCACAGCCCGTGAGCAGTGTCCCCGCCAACGTCACGGCCAGCAAAGACATTAAAGCCTGATTAACTTTCTTCATCTGTTTATCCTTATTCATCATCCTATTGAGCAAAACGCTTTTGTGCCCAGCGCGTTAAGCCAGCCGTCACCGAACCAAAGTGATCCCCAACCACCACAGGCGTATTGGGATAAAGGCTAGTGATTTTAGCGTAAATTGCTGGGCTTCGTGCGGTACCGCCCGTCACATAAATCACATCGGGTTGGCACTCATAGGTTCCAGCCTCGACAGCCAGTTCTTCTGGTGCTAATCCATTGCCAGCAAGACTCTTGGCCGCCTGAGTCAGTGCTTGGTGCATTAAGGCTTCTATCTTAGTCAATGACGGTTCAATGGCATTTTCAAAACAATCGCGACTCACTTCAACATTGAGCTTGGCCTCAATAAATTCCAGTGAACTTTCAGTTGTTTGAGCCTCAGACAAGGCTATTTTAGCTCGCTCGGCTAAACGTACAATTTGGTAGCTTAACTGTTGTTGCTGCACTTTGAGCAATCTTTTTAATAAATGTGGCTGCTCAGCTTCTTTGATCAGTTCATCTATCAACTTGCGAGTGCTTAAGGTGGTAAACTCACGCTGGGCACTGATATCGTTAACGGCAACCGCATTCCAAAAGGGATTACTCGGCATAGGTTTACCATTACTCATCAGCGAACCTAAACCAAAGTGCGGCATAAAGGCATTCATCGCCAATGCGATATCCAGATCGTTACCACCAATACGCTGGCCGCTGTGGCCAAGACAATCGGCACTGCGATCGAAACTTGCCTGATGCTTAGGCCCCATTTTAACTACAGAACAGTCGGTGGTACCGCCACCGACGTCGACTACCAGTACGGTTTGATCGGATTTGAGGCTGGCTTCATAGTCCATACCTGCGGCAAGCGGCTCAAACAGAAATGCCACATCGACAAACCCCGCCCGTTTCGCGGCTAAGGTTAAAATAGTCTCGGCTTGGCGGTTGCTCTCTTCACCACCAATGCCCTGAAAGTTCACTGGGCGACCAATCACTGCATGGGTAATGCTGGCTTCGCTTGCGGATGTTACGCCCTTTTCGGCGAGTACGGCTTCGGCGCGCATTTTAATATGCTGCATCATTAAAGTGACTATGTCTTCAAACAGGG
>NZ_AKZL01000130.1:0-9480 GCF_000282755.1 Shewanella sp. POL2 | reverse complement strand
AAGTATCGACAAAGGTTTGCTGATAAATCCTGCCTACGCCCTTAAGACTACCAACGTAAAAGGTATCTTGTGAGCCGAGATAACCTGGATGATGCGTTTCAATTTCACCACAGGCTTCATCGTCTTGCTGCTTACGCTCAAGGGCGGCAACTTGTTCATCCGAAAGGATTATCCCTTCTAGTTCGACTTTGGCTTCGAGGGCTTTTAATCGCTTTTTGAAGTTCTCTAAGCCATGCCGTAACCAAATGGAGCGCACGCCACTGGCGGAGACAAATATCCCTTGTTTTCGAAGCTCGTTACTAGAGCGAGACTGCCCATGGGCAGGAAATGCGATAGCATGTGTTAAGACGGCATTTTCAGTTACATCATCAACACGATTCTTGAGGTTAGGTGTTCTTCTGGACTGATTAATCAATGACTCAACACCGCCGTTTTCAACCAGCTCTTGATAGCGATAGAAAGTATCACGGGAAAGCCCCATGACTTTACAAGCTCTAGACACGTTTCCCAATTCTTCAGCGAGATTGAGTAAACCAGCTTTGTGTTTAATGATGGGATTGTTAGTATGAAGCATGAGAGTTACCTTTTTGCTTTGATTAAGTTTCGACACCTTTATCAAAACGGGTAACTCTCATCTTTTCAAGATGATGTGTCAGATCTAGTCTGAACTAATACAAATTAAGAGATATAAAAAACGCGACTCAAGGTCGCGTTTTTTCATTTAGCTCAACTCAAAAGCTTAAGCGTAAGAATGCTCACCGTGTTGGTGATCGGTTACGTCACGCACACCAGTTAATTCACCGGGGAACATATCTAACAATTGTTTCTCGATACCATCCTTTAAGGTGATATCCACTTGCGAGCAACCGTTACAACCACCGCCAAACTGCAATACCGCAACACCTTCGCCAGTGATTTCAACCAACATAATGTTACCGCCATGGCTAGCTAACTGTGGGTTGATTTCAGATTGGATCACGTATTCGATACGCTCCACTAACGGCGCATCACCCGCAACTTTACGCATTTTCGCGTTAGGCGCTTTGAGGGTTAATTGCGAACCTAATTGATCGGTTACAAAGTCAATTGAAGCTTCTTCTAAGAAAGGCGCACTCTTTTCGTCGACCATGGCACTAAAGCCATTAAATTCTAATTCAATATCGTCGCTTTCAACGGCATCAGGCGGGCAGTAAGACACGCCACACTCTGCTTGTGCGGTACCTGGACTTATCACAAATACACGAATATGAGTGCCTTCAGGTTGATCTGCTAACAACTTTACAAAATGGGCTTGAGCCGCATCGGAAATCGTAATCATGGAAACCAGCTCCGTCAGGGGATACCTGAGTGTTTTAGTAAGAATTAGCCGTATGATACTCCTAGTCACTCGCGCTTTGTAGTCCCCTTGGGCGCAAGTTTATGGATTTTTGCCATAGTGATCACGATTCAAGCCTTATTTAGCAATTTATAAATAACACTTAAACATCAGCATTATGCATGAGTAAACAAGCATTAATAAAAAGAAAAGCGACTCAATTGAGTCGCTAAAAAGATCCTATAAAAGACAAATTATTTTGCAGCTTCTTGTCCCGCGATACGGCCAAAAACAATGATATCTGTATAAGCATTACCACCGAGACGATTGGTTCCGTGGGTTAAACCCGTCACTTCACCCGCAGCAAACAAGCCCGGAATCACCTTTCCTTGTTCATCCAGTACACGAGTACGTGTATCAACCACAAGGCCGCCCATCGTATGGTGCACAGAAGGTGTCGCTTTTAAAATCCAATAAGGTCCTTTACTTAAATCGACTAATCCTGAGCGATGATTAAAGGCTTCATCCTTTCCTGTAGCTGCATAGCGATTAACGTCTCTAATCGTTGATAACAGCTTATCTTCAGGAATATTAAAGACTTTAGCGGCTTCTTCTAAGGTATCAACCTTGTACATTAGCCCATCTTTGGTAAATTCTTTCAGTTCGCCTTGGTGCATTTCAACCGTATGGGCAACGTCCTCGATAGCTTGATTCCATAACACATAGGTATAACGTCCTGGCTGTGCCAGAATGGCATGCGAAATCACATCTCGACGCTCCAATTCCTCAACAAAACGCTCACCCTTCTGGTTGATTAACACCGCTCCAAAGAAGCGAGAGTCTGCAATCAAGGCAATCGCGCCAGAGGTTGGGCTACAAATAGGATATGACTGGATATAGCCCATATTTTTCGCCGCTGCGTGAATTTTCTCTGCCATCACAATGCCATCACCTGTGCCGCCCGCATGGCCTGTACTACCATAACGCTCGTCGAGTTCTGGATTGTATTTCTTGCGCATCTCCATATTCGAGGAGAAACCGCCCGTTGCAATCACAACACCGCGTTTAGCATGGTAAGTGATGGTTTTGCCATTATGTGTCGCTTCTACACCCACAATGCGACCCGTTTGATCTTGGATTAACTTTTCAGCCTTAGTATTGGTATGGATCGGTAAACCGACTTCATCCGCTTTAATCGAAAACTTACTAATGACCTCTGCCCCAGTATGACCTTTAGGGATTAATGCCCGTTTAACGCTGTGTCCACCAAACTGAAATAATTGATCTGGGTAGAATTCTACTTTGACGTAATCCCTTAGCCATTCAGCTGCGCCGACGGCATTATCGACCATGGTTTTAACCATTTCAGGATCACCTTTGAAATCACCACCTTTCAGCGTGTCGCTGATAAACAGCTCTTTGCTATCGGTAATTCCCATATTTTTTTGTACCCAACTACCGGCCACATTCATCTCAGCGCCAGAGATCAATGAGTTACCACCAATAATTGGCATTTTTTCAATAATAACAGCGGAGCGACCCGCAGCTTTCGCCTCTAAACCAGCGCTAAAACCTGCTCCACCCGAGCCAATAATCACCACATCATAGGTATATTCTGCTGGGGTTAACGCCTCACTTTTCTTAGCAGAAGCCGTTGCAACAAGAGTGACTCCCGCGGCTTCAATACTTTTACCCACGGCTTCTTTGAGCGCTTTAGACGTTACTGTGGCGCCAGCAATACCGTCAACCTCGATAGAGTTATTATCAATAATTGCCTGTTTAACATCTTTAAATACGGCACCAGCAAGGACTTTATTTTCCTTTTGCTTGAGTACATCAATCGCTACAATATGTCCGTCTTTGAATGTGGTTTCGACCTGCACTTCGCCATGCTTACCTTGAGCAGTGCCTTGGCTTTTTACTATTTGATGGGTCACTTGACAGCCGGCAATAATTGCTGTTGCAGTGACAGCAATACCAATAATGGATTTTTTATAATGCATTATAATTCCCTTATTATTTTTGATAAAAAATAGAACAACACCAAATGAAATGAGATTCTACTTATTAAAAATTCAACCTATTTGACAAACCGTTAAAACTGATAACCAATAGATACACCGTACTCAATCCCATCATTATATTGTGATCCCCAGCTATCATAATGAGTGACATATATTTTTGAAAAAATTGAATCAGCAAGGTTTGTTTGTAATGTTGTGATTATCTGATGACCATAGCTGTCGTATGAAAATAATGCTTGATGCGCTTTATCCCTATCAATTTGCGCCTCATAATTCAAACTTAAACTATGTTTAAACCCTAGTAACTCAAATGGATACTTTGCATTTAAAACTACAGCATAACCTGATAGGTCGTTAAACTTTTCTGAGGTAGGGGAAAAGCTACCAATGGTATAGTTTAAACCAACCCCATAGTTTAGTGATAACTTTTGAATTTTTACATTGTGGGTAACACCTAAATAAAGATTATCTTCAACCAGCGTTTCACTCGCAGAGATAAAGTTCTGGGTCCAGAAGTTGAACTGCGATTCTCCGAGCTTATTTTCAAGTATCAATAATGACTTAATGGTAGTTTTACCATCAAGATGTTTTTGGTTTTCTGCGATTTCAGCCGGGTTTTCGAGCTTAAGATTAGCAAAGTAAGTCCCCCAGTCAGCAATCCCCAAATGATTCAACTTTACAAAAGGTTGATTAAAAACACCTGGGTTATCATTTTTTGTGTCACCGGTATAAAACTTATAACCTAAATCCACACTCGTTTTATTCACGTCAGCATATACTGAACCACTAAATACTATTGCACTAACTAAAATAGATGCCACACTTTTTTTACACATAGATCCCCTCTCAACCATGTATTCTAGGAAGTATTTTCAAATACGTACCAACCAGTAAACCTTATATAATAACGTTACTATGAATATCATGATGACTATGTGATCTAAGCCCAACGGCGCTTTTGCATTTTAAAAGTGTGTGGTTTAATGCAGTAAATTTATCGTTTGCATTATTTAGCCGTTAGATATTTCCAACCTGGCGGAAAATAAATTATTTTCAGATGAGCTAGTAAAAATCCAACCCAATTGATTTGCGAGACGTTTCACAAGTAAAAGTCCTAAACCAAATCCATGGTGACCATTACTATTATAGAAATTAGTTATTTCTATACAACAAGCATCTTGAGTAATGCGAATATCCCGCCCCCCATGCTCAATACTATTCCTTAATAAATTGCTTAATATTATTTTTAGTGGATGAAGCTGAACGGGCAAACAAGTATCGTCAGAAAATAATTGAATTTTTTGCTCATGACCATGAACCCGTTGCTGCTCCTCGATAATACTGGCAAGCAAAGGCGATAACGCTACTTTTTCCTTTTCTAAGCTGGAACACTCTTTATTGGTCAACCACAGTAAGGTTTCAATAAGTGACTTCATTTGATTGGTTGCTTGGGAAGCATACAGCGTTGGTCCTGTAAGCTCACCTTGTTGTAATGTGAGGATTTCGAATGAAGATTGGCATATGGCGACTGGCGTTCTTAACTCATGGCTAGCAAAGCGTAAAAAATTAAGTTCGCGTTGCTGGGCCTCTTGAAGCTGTAAAATCGAGTCATCTAAAGCATCAACAATGGCTTTAAGTTCAGCGTATTCTTGTTGCGGTAAACTCAGTTTGCCTCCGGCTTCCCAATCATGCTGCTTAATCGCATGGCTAATTTGATGCACAGGCGTAATCACTTTACTTTGCATAAAAAACGCTAAGCTTGCGCTTGCACAAAAGGTAATCAAGACAAGCAGCAAAATAGCCGTCATATTCTTAGGGGCAAAGTGCAAATCATGGGTAACGCTAAACTGTAGCCAAACGTAAAGCGGCTGGCCAGTTTGGGGGTAGTACACACTTAGCGCGTTAACAATGGGACCTTCTGCATGCTCATAGCGAATTGTGCTCGCATCTGTTAAGACTTCATTGTTATTTAACTTACGAATTTGCAGCGGAATATCTCGCCAATGAGCATAGACAGTTAAGTTATCGGTTTTTAGAATCGGCTGCTGTAATGGTTGCTGAGTTGGCTGTGCCGCCTTCAGTAATGCTTCGGCAGCTTGTCCTGCATTGTGCATTGTGACTTCATGCATAGAAATCATACCTGCACACATCATGCAAAGCGGGATAAAACTATTCACGCCTAAGGTTATTAAAAGAAAAATAACTCCCCACACTTGATAGCTACGCTTAAGGCTAAATTTAGGCGCTTGCATTGATTTCATCCCTAAGGCTTAAGCCAACGCCACGAATTGTATGTAATATTTGCCGCTCAAACGGGCGATCTATCACTCGGCGCAAAAGATGAATATGGCTGCGCAAGCTGTCACTATCTGGTGCACAATCGGGCCAAAGCATTCGCTCAATCTCTTCTCTAGTCACCGTTTCTGGACTACGACGCGCTAATAAAGCCAGGATCTGCCATCCGGTTTTAGACAAAGCCAGCAGTTGCCCTTGCCGATACACCATGTGGTTTGCAAAATCGATTTCTAGGTCACCAATAATCAACCTTTGGGGTGCGGGACGACGCTGAGCAACCACCTTCAGCCGCGCGACCAGCTCCTCCATCGCAAAGGGTTTTATTAAATAATCGTCTGCACCCACAGTAAACCCACTCAAGCGATCATTCAGACTACTACGTGCAGTTAACATGATTACTGGTGAGGTAATGCACTGTGCTTTCCAGCGTTCACACGCTTCAATCCCATCCCCATCCGGCAAATTTAGATCGAGAATAATTGCGTCAAATTGCTGCTGGCTAATGAGCATATCTGCTTGCGCTAGGTTGAACGCGTAATCGCACTCTATGCCACTCAATTCAAGATATTGAATGATGTTGTTAGAGAGCAGCCGATTGTCTTCAACCAGTAATACCAACATATTTAGATCAACTCATATTGATGGGCGAGATGAATTAAGTTTGCTCGATTCGTCGCCCCAAACTTCCTACGCATTGATTCCATATGGTATTCAACTCCCCTAATGCTTATCGGGAGCTGGGTTGAAATTTCGTCATTCTGCAGGCCGTTTGCGACCATAACTAAGATATCTCTCGCATTATCTTTCAGTAGAGAACTTTGAAGAAACGGATTAAACAATGACTTATTACATTCAAATAGCTTGTTTTGGGCATCCTTTAAGGTCGCGCTCAAATCCGTTAATTGGATGTCCGAATCATCCAAATGACTCAGTAGAATAAAGCGACCCGCCCAATGTCGATTGCTATGGCATGCAACGGGCCAACTTAATACGGTTTGAATATGGTGCTTATTAAAAAGTCGGCGAGCCTTGTCACTTTTCTCACACGACAAGCGATAAAGATAAGATCTTGATGTATCTAACGAAAAACCAAAATTAAAATCACTAGCGGCAATCTGACTTAAATAAAAACGCTGCAATTGGGCAACTTTTGGGGATGAAGCTACGCTGGCAGTGGGTTTACGCAGCGAGGCTTGCGAGAACAAATTGGTTTCTTTTGGGAAGTGATAGTTTTCATACGCACAATGTGCGACCCCTTGAAACCAGAATCCATTAAAACCGTGCGGTTTCAAAGCAGCACTTATCGCCTGAATAACGTCTTGTAATGTCGATGCCATATTGGCATTTGATAGCGCCCGTTTAGCGTCCATAAATACCCCCAAACAAAATATGATTAGAAGGTATCTCAATACGAGTAACAAACAAAATCTATAGATACATATACTTACATTTTATCGCAAAATTAAAAGTTATTTTTTATTTCCCATATTTTTGACATAGTTTTGACGTTCGTAACGCTACACTGCAACGATCTTTGTTAACTATAAGTCCGTTATCTCCAACAAGCCTGGCGCTTCGGCTCGTGCAAGGCACCATATTTGAACATGCACATATCGCGCTTCGAATAAACTGGCGATCTCCGCAACCGTCGTGCCTGTCGTCACCACATCATCCACTAATGCAATGCGTTGATAGGCAAAATCAGCATTTAACTCAAAGGCATCCTGTAGATTTCTTCGCCGCTGCGCACCATTGAGTCCAGCCTGTGGGCGGGTATCCTGCCGCCGTGTTAATCCTTGGTCAACTAAGGGCAACTGTAAGCGTTGCGATAACTCATGGGCGATTAACCATGCTTGATTAAATCCACGTTGGCGCAGCCGATTAGGGTGTAAAGGGACTGGCACTATGGCCTGCGGTAGCGTGATTAATCCTTGCTGTTCAAGCTGACCAATGCGCGCCACTAAGGCTTGGCACAATAGGGGTAAGGCGGCAAGTTGTCCCTGATATTTGATAGCGGCTATCCAAGGGCCAAAGCCTTGATGATAACTACAAGGAGCGATGACTTTTCGCGGCTGATGCTTTTGGCATTGACCACAATATTCCAGCTCAAGTTGCATGGATTTGCCGCAACCTAAGCAAATGGGGCTGTGATACAAGCCATTTTGCAGGCATACCTGGCAAAATCCTGCTTCCGTTGAATTTAGGGATTGGTGGCACAGTAAGCAGCGGTTAGGTAAACTGCCTGCCAAGCAACGATGCCCCCAATGCGAGACTAAGCGTAATAGCTTCGCCCCCTGTTGCGACCAAATCCATTTGCTATCGCCCGACATACAACATCCTATTTGAGGTATTTTAGTGAACGCTACAACGTCTACTCATCATCCACTCCATATCGAAACCATTGGCCAAGGGCCAGATCTGGTGATGATCCACGGTTGGGGGGTTAATAGCGCCGTGTTTACGCCGCTGCATGAGCAACTGTCTGAGTATAGAGTGCACTATGTCGATCTGCCGGGTTTTGGCTTAAGCCAACCGATAGCGGGCGATTTATCTGCTTGGGTCGATGCGTTAATCAGTAGCTTACCCGCCAATGCAATTTGGGCTGGCTGGTCGCTGGGCGGTTTAGTGGCAACTCAAGCTGCCATTCGCTATCCATTGCAAATTAAAGGGTTAGTCACTATCGCCTCTTCCCCCTGTTTTATGGCAAGGGAAGAAGAAGCATGGCCCGGTATCCCGCCACAAGTACTCAGTATGTTTGGCGAACAGCTTGGGCAAAATTTACCAAAAACCATTGAACGTTTTTTAGCAATTCAAGCCATGGGCAGTGAAACAGCCAAAGACGATATCAAACAGCTACGGGATTTAGTCTTAGCTCGCCCACTTCCCGATGCAGCGGCATTAACTCAAGGCCTTGATATGCTGAATCAAGTTGATCTGAGACCGCAGCTATCGAGCATCAACCAACCTTGGCTGCGGATATGGGGCAGACTAGATGGACTCGTGCCCAAACGCGTCCAACCTAAAATGCCAACAGCAAGCCACATCACCGATGTGATGCTCGCCAAAGCATCCCACGCGCCATTCGTGTCACATAGGCAAGAATTCTTACAAGCACTCTTACCTTGGTTGGCACAATTCAAGGACTAATGCTTTATCTTTGTGCAATTAGTGGCTAGTATTTAACCATTAAGGCTACAAGGAATTTTTCATGCTGCTTGTCAGTAACTACCCCCAGGTTCCGCTAGCGACGACCAATGTCGCGACGGACTCGGCTCGGGTCGACAATCAGCTAAAACCAGTGGTTATCCCACCTCAGGCTGCGACTAAAGGCCATGAAGAACGCGCCTTTAACCCGCAAAATGAACGTACTGCAGACCAAGCTCAGCAACAGGCTCGATTACTTGAGCAAAATCAGCAACAAGTTCAACAAAAGCAGCAGCAACAGCAATCCTCGCAGCAACAGAGCCAGCAACAGCAGGAAAAGCAAGCTCCTATTGTTGCCGCTGATCGCGCGCTTCCCAAGACATTAAAAGTGCCTGTACGCGGCCCAGCCGCGCTGCAACGTAAGGATATTCGCCTCAAAGTCGGCCAACAAAATCCGAGACCAGCCAATACCAATGCCAAAATGGGTACAACAACGGCTCGTCAACCTATTCAGGGCGAATCACCTCAGTTTTATCAGCAGGTTGGCCAGCGTATTGGACAATATTATGCGCAGCAAACTCAGCCTGAGACCGAACCATCTATGTCGGCTTGGATTTAAAAAATGCTGATTTGAAAGATAAAAAATGCCGCTAATCAGCGGCATTTTTTATTCGGTTACTTACCCGAGCGATACAGCTCTTG